>JAFCZZ010000275.1 GCA_019314085.1 Deltaproteobacteria bacterium
TAAAACCGTGATAGTATACGCAATCACTGAGATCATGTTGTTTGCGGCTCTGCCTTCAAACAGTACGGCACTCCCTCCCGTGGCCGCATGAGAGGGAACAACACCATTCGAACCAGCGTGCGCTATCACAGTCACGGTTCGTACATACGAGGTCTTGGCGGCCCAAAATCTGTTGCGCCGCCGAATCACGAGGGAAAACAATCCCCGCTCTTCCGGATGCCACACCAGCGTGACGACCGACCGATAGGAACGTATGCGACCGTCTGATGTGGAGGAAAGGATTCTATGGCCAAGAAGAATTTTGAAATAACGATAGACAGAAAAATCTGCAAGGCATGCGGCATCTGTGTCGCCTTCTGTCCGGTCTCGGTCTTTACGACGGATCACGATGACAAGGCGGTTGTTACCTACCCGGAGAAATGTACCGGATGCAGGCAGTGCGAGCTGCTGTGTCCCGACTATTGTATTGACGTCGAGGAGATTGCCCATGGCTGATTCGAAATTACTCCAAGGAAATGAAGCCTGCGTATTCGGGGCCCTGGCGGCAGGGGTCCGCTTCTTTGCGGGATACCCGATCACCCCGTCGACAGAAATTGCGAACATCTTCGCCCTGGAACTGCCAAAGCTGGGCGGGAAGTTCATGCAGATGGAGGATGAGATCGCCAGCATGGGGGCGGTTATCGGCGCCTCCTGTACCGGGGTCAAGGCGATCACCGCCACAAGCGGACCGGGTTTTTCACTGAAACAGGAAAATATCGGCTTTGCCGCCGAGGCGGAGATACCCTGCGTCATCATCAACGTCATGAGGTACGGCCCCAGTACGGGGCTCCCCACCAAATCTTCCCAGGGAGATTTCATGCAGGCCCGGTGGGGGACCCATGGCGATCATGCGGTCATTGTGATAGCACCCTATACGGCACGAGAGGCCTACCGCGAAACGGGACGCGCCGTCAATCTGTCGGAGAGATACCGCGTACCCGTTATCATCCTCATGGACGAGATCATCGGGCACCTGAGGGAGCGGGTGGAGTTCAAGAGAGAGGATGTCGTCAGGGTCGTTGACCGGAAGGACCCGACCCCCGGTGTGCCCTACCTCCCCTTTGAAGATACCAAAGATCTGATTCCGCCCTTCGCCGGTTTCGGCGATGGGCATCGGTATCACATCACCGGACTCATACACGACGAAACGGGGTTCCCGACCAACGATCCCGGGACAATAGACCGAGTGATGAGACGGATGAACGGCAAGCTTGACCGCTATCGGAACAAGATCGTCAAGGTGAAGTATGTCGATGTCGACGACGCCGATGTCCTGATTATCGCCTTCGGGAGTGTCGCCCGGTCGGCCGAGGAGGTGGTCAGAAGCATGAAAAAGGCCGGCAAGCGGGTAGGTCTTCTCAGGCCGGTAACCCTCTGGCCCTTCCCCGACAAAGAGATTCGGAAGGCTGCATACGGAAAGAAGGCCGTCATCGTGCCGGAAATGAACCTGGGGCAGATGGTTCGCGAGGTGGAACGGGCGGTCGCCGGAGAGGCACCTATCTATCCCCTCAACAGGATCGACGGGGAGCTCATTACACCGCACGAGATCAGCGATCTCATCAAGGAGATACTCTAACATGGACGCCATCCACAAAAAATATCTGCGCATGAACAAACTTCCCCACATCTGGTGTCCCGGCTGTGGGGATGGGACGATCATGGGCTCCTTCATCCGCGCCATCGACAAACTGGGATACGATAAGGACGATGTGGCGGCCGTATCGGGTATCGGCTGTTCGGGACGTATAACGGGGTATCTGGATTTCAACACCCTGCATACCACCCACGGACGCGCCCTGGCCTTCGCCACGGGGGTCAAGATGGCCAAACCGCGGCTCAAGGTCTTTGTCTTCATGGGGGACGGTGACGCCACCGCGATTGGCGGCAATCACCTCATCCATTCATGCCGCCGGAATATCGACATAACTGCAATCATCTTCAACAATAACATCTACGGCATGACGGGTGGGCAATACTCCCCCACAACCCCCAGAGGCAAGTATGCCACCACAGCCCCCTACGGAACAACGGACCCCCACTTCGACATTGCAAAGCTCTGCATCGGTGCGGGGGCCTCCTACGTGGCCCGCGGAACGAGCTATCACGCAAAGATGCTCACGGATCTGATCGTCGCGGGGGCCGAGCACAAGGGATTTTCCGTTATCGAGATCATAACGCACTGCCCCGTCAACTTCGGCCGGAGAAACGAGCTCGAAACCCCTGTCGACATGCTGCTGTGGCAGAAGGAACATGCCGTCAGAGCGGCCAAGGCCGAAAAGATGAGCGACGATGAACTCGAGGACAGGTTTATTATCGGAGAGCTCCATCGGGCCGATATCCCCGAATACGTTGAAGAGTACGACCGGTTGATCGAACGGGTCCAGAGAGGAGATACAGGCCGTGGGTAAAAAATGGGAAGTGGATCTGATCGGAACGGGCGGTCAGGGGATGGTGACAGTCAGCATCATACTGGCCGAAGCGGCAGTGCATGAGGGGAGAAATGTGGTCCAGTCGCAAAACTACGGGCCGGAGGTCAGGGGAGGTCACAGCACCTCTTACGTTATCATGTCCGACAACAGTATCCTCTATCCCAAGATCGATTCTCCCAACGTGATGCTCATTATGTCGGGGAGGGACTACCGAACGTATCTGCCCGACCTCGCGCAGGACGGCATACTGATCATCAATGGCGAGGCCGATCCCGGATCTCTGCCGGACAGGGTCTACGCCATCCCGATCACCGATATCGCCCATGACAAGGTCCGTAAGCCGATCACCGCCAATATCGTCTCTCTGGGAGTGATCATCGGTATGACCGGAATGGTCTCCGAGGAAGCGGCGCTGAAGGCGATACAGCCCCATGTACCGGCCAAGGCCCTGGAGGTAAACAAGACGGCATTTGCCCTGGGGCTTGAGGCAGGAAGAGTTGTGCTGAGAAAGCCAGTAGCTGATATAAAAGGCCCCTCGGCAGAGGGGCCTTTATTGTTTTGCTAGAAAATGAAAACGGGAGCGATGTAGCCCCCTTTTTTGTGTCAAGCAACTGTGTTTGTAGATACTGTTTTTGCCACGAGCATACAATCCCCTGCCCCCTTTTATCGACAATAGTCCATAACTATGGAAAATAGTCTTGACAATATTCCAGCAACATGGATAATGAGAGCCATGAAACGATTAATTGGTAACTATATATTTGATCCTGAAATGACAGTGGGGAAGATGATCTTTCTGACTGGCCCCAGGCAGGTGGGAAAAACTACTTTCGCTCAGAAATGGCTTGGGTCTGTCGGCTCGGAAGACACATACTTCAACTGGGATGACCCATCAATAATGGTAGAGTACAAGAAAAATCCGCTCTATTTTCGGAATATTATCGATGAAAAATTCAAAAGCAATCCTGTCCCTTTCGTGTTCGATGAGATTCACAAGCATACGGAATGGAGGAATATCCTTAAAGGTTTTTATGATACTAAACGCGAAAGAAGGCACCTTCTTGTTACGGGGTCCGCCAGGCTCGGCTATTTTCAAAAGTCCGCAGACTCATTGGTTGGACGATACTTTTCCTATCAGCTTTTTCCGCTGGGAATTCCAGAGGTCACGGCCGATTT
>JAFCZZ010000276.1 GCA_019314085.1 Deltaproteobacteria bacterium
ACTCGGTCCCACAGGAGTTCAAGGAGGCATCGTACGCGCTGGGGGCGACGAGGTTCGAAACCATCGCGAGGATCATCGTTCCCGCCGCCCTGTCGGGGATATCGACGGCGGTGATACTGGGGATGGCGCGTGCTATCGGGGAGACGATGGTGGTGCTGATGGTTGCCGGCGGAGCGACGGCCATCCCCGAGAGCATCTTTGATTCCGTCAGACCGATGCCGGCCAGCATCGCGGCGGAGATGGGAGAGGCACCATTCAGGAGTCTCCACTATCACGCACTCTTCGCGACAGGGGTTGTGCTCTTCTTCCTAACGCTGGGGTTCAACCTGATCGCCGATTACGTGTCACATAAATTCAAGGAAGTCGGGTCAGCGACGTTATGAAGTGGCGCTATCTGAGACAACAGCTGTTTTTCCTTGCCGTTCGCCTGTCCGCGCTGATCATCGCGGTGGCGATCGGCGGCTTTCTCGTGTATATCTTTGTAAACGGGATCGGCGCGATCAACTGGGAGTTTCTGACCCAGCCCCCCCGGGACTCAATGACAAAGGGTGGAATCATGCCGGCGATCCTGGGGACCTTCTACCTCACCACGGGCGCCATTATTATTGCGCTCCCCCTCGGCGTCGCCTCGGCCATATACCTGAGCGAATATGCGAAGGGGGGAACGGTGATCCGAATCATACGGGTCGGCGTCAACTGTCTGGCCGGTGTGCCATCGATCGTGTTCGGACTGTTCGGTCTGGGACTTTTCGTGGTCTTTCTCAACTTCGGGTCCTGCATTCTTTCGGGCGCGCTGACCCTCGGCATACTGATTCTCCCCACAATTATCGGGGCCTCGGAAGAGGCCCTGAAGGGGGTGCCGCAGACGTTCCGGGAGGCATCCCTCGGGCTCGGCGTCTCTAAGTGGCAGACAATATTTAGAGTCGTGCTTCCCAGCGCATTGCCGGGAATCCTGACAGGATCGATCCTTGGCATAGGAAGGGCGGCGGGTGAAACGGCCCCCATCATGTTCACCGCCGCGGCATTCTTCACGGCGAAACTGCCTGCGTCGATTTTTGACGAGGTGATGGCCCTCCCCTATCACGTGTACGTCCTGGCGACCGCAGGAACCCACATAGAGGAGACGAGGCCCTTGCAGTACGGGACCATCCTCGTCTTGGTGGCACTCGAACCGTCCTCGTTCTGGTGGGACTCGTCCTCGGCATCGACCTGATCGCGATTGTTATACGGAGCTATATGAGAAAGAATAAAGGGTGGTAGCGGTGCAGAACAGCAACGTGATAGAGACAAAGAATGTCAATTTTTACTACGGCGCATTCAAGGCGCTGACGGATGTCACCATGGACTTTGAGCGCAACCGGGTGACCGCGCTGATCGGCCCGTCCGGATGCGGCAAATCGACTCTCCTGAGGCTGCTCAACCGGATGAACGATCTAATCGCCGGGACACGGGTCGAGGGCGAGGTCATATTCGAGGGGACAAACATCTATGCCCCGGAGATCGACCCGGTCGATGTACGAAGGAAGATCGGCATGGTATTCCAGAAGCCGAATCCCTTCCCGAAATCGATCTTTAACAACATCATCTACGGACCCCGGCTTTCAGGTACGCGGGGGAAGGCTGAGCTGGAGGCACTGGCCGAGCAGAGTCTAAGGCAAGCCTCCCTGTGGGACGAGGTGAAGGATATCCTGGGGCAGTCCGCCATGATGCTCTCGGGGGGGCAGCAGCAGCGGCTCTGCATCGCCCGGGCCCTCGCCATGAAACCGGAGATCCTCCTGATGGATGAACCGACCTCGGCTCTGGATCCCATTTCGACGGCGAAGATCGAAGAGCTGATCGAAGAGCTAAAAAAGGAGTATACGATCATTATCGTGACCCACAACATGCAGCAGGCCGCCCGGATATCGGATTACACCGGATTCTTTTACATCGGAAAGCTCATAGAATATAATCCAACGGAGAAGCTCTTCACGACGCCGGCGGTCAAGCAGACCGAAGACTACATTACCGGAAGATTCGGCTAACAAACGACAGGGGGAGGGAGCATGGGAGAGAAGACACATACCAGCATGCACTACGAGAAGGAACTGCGGGAGATCAAGGAGAGCCTCCTCTATGAAGGGGCCCTTGTCGAACAGGCGATAGAACGTGCCGTGCGCTCCCTTTTGGAGAGGGATTCGGACCTCGCACACGCCGTCATCTCCGACGATGACCAGATCAATGCCCTCGACGAAAAGATCGAGGGAGCATGCATGCGCCTCCTGGCACTCAGACAACCCGCCGCGAAGGACCTGAGGTTTATCGCCGCCACGATCAAGGTCAACGGTCACCTGGAGCGGATCGGAGATATCGCGGCCAACATTGCCAGAAGGGCAGTGGACTTGAACAAAGTACCCCCCGTAAAGCCCTATGTCGACCTACCCCGGATGGCCGACATTACACGTGAGATGGTCAGGGAAAGCCTTGACTCCCTGGTCAATGAGGATTGCGACCTGGCCTGCGCGGTGAGGGAAAAGGACGAGGTCGTAGACAACCTCAATGAACAGATATTCAGAGAACTCCTTACGTTCATGCTGGAGGACCCCAAGACCATTCACCGGGCCCTTCTGATTACACAGATATCGAAGAACCTGGAGAGGATCTCCGATCACGCGGAAAGTATCGCCAAGATGGTGATTTACATGGTTACGGGGAAAAATGTACGGCACCAGGGCCCCGGCGAAGGGCTCTGATCAATTGGAGAAACCATGAAAAATAATTTATTTTACAAGGTCTTCGGCACATATCTCGTTATCACCCTGGTCGCGATGGTGGTCGTGGGTGTGTATGCCACCCGGCAGATCAAAGCCAGGCTCATGGAAGGGATTGAAGGTGATCTCACCTCCTATGCCCGGATGCTCAATCTCAGCTTCTCGGAAGCCGAAATTGAGCACAAGATAGAAAGGTTGTCCACCCTCTCCAACGCCCGGATTACGCTGATCGATGCCGGGGGGGTCGTCCTCGCGGACTCAAGCGAACAAGCCTCCGGGATGGACAATCATCTGAACCGTCCGGAGATCCAGGAGGCCCGCGTCAGGGGCAAGGGCAGATCGGTGCGGTTCAGCGGAACCCGCGGGGTAGATACCGTATATATCGCCGTCACCATGAGAGAAGGTCCCGAAACACGGGGATATATACGGCTGGCAAGACCCCTCGTCGAGGTCAGACAATCCGTACGCAACATTAACATCCTGATCATGCAGGCGTTCCTCATCGTCGGGGTCCTGTCGTTTCTCATAGCCTTTGTCTTTACAGCCAGGCTGGTATCGCCCATCCAGGAGATGGAGCAGTTCACAAAGCGCCTGCGGGACGGGGAAGAACCAGGGAGCCTGATGATCGGTTCAAGCGACGAGACGGGGCGACTTGCCCGAAACATCAACTACCTGGTAGGAGAACTGAAAGAGAAGATTCATATCGCCGATGAGGAGAAGGGAAAGCTGGAGGCGGTTTTCTCCAGCATGGAAGACGGCATACTGGTGCTCGACACTGCGGGGAGGATAGAGACAACGAACGACACGGCCGAACGGATTTTCGACCTCAGTTTCGAGGAGATGATCGGCAAGACCCCCATCGAGACATTCAGGGACATACATCTGCAACAGGCACTTGACCACTTCAAAAAGGCCGGAGAGCCCCTCTCCCGGGAAATTATCCTGGGGGAACAGGGCCTTACGATTCTGGATGTCAGCATCTCACCGGTCCAGGGGCTTTTGCCGGGGGAAGAAAAAACGATGATCGTCCTCCGTGATGTAACCCGTCTCAAAAGGCTGGAACGGATCCGTGCCGACTTTGTGGCAAATGTAACCCATGAGATCAAGACGCCCCTGACGGCCATCCTCGGTTTTATCGAGACCCTGCGGGAAGGGGCCATCGATGACAAAGAAACGGCAAAGGGCTTCCTCGAGACTATTCAGAAACATGCCGAGCGGCTCAACCGCCTGGTGGATGATCTGCTGGTCATCTCCGACGCCGAGCTGGGAGAGATGAGCTTTCTCTTCAAATCCGTCTCTCTTGACGGGATCATCGAAAACGTCCTGCCCGTTATCGAGCCGAGGGCGTCAAAAAAAGACCTTCATGTGGAAACTGACATGCCCCCCGGCCTCCCCCCGATCCGTGGCGACAGGGACCGGCTTCACCAGATCGTGCTGAACGTTCTCGATAACGCCGTAAAATTCACGCCCGAGGGGGGAGCCATTTCAATACAGGGCGTTGACGGGAAAGACGGCACGGTCTCCATCAAAATCACCGATACGGGGATCGGTATCCCACGGGATGAGATTCCCCGCCTGGGGGAGCGATTCTACCGGGTCGATAAGACACGTTCCAGGGAACTGGGAGGGACTGGTCTGGGGTTGTCGATCGTCAAACACCTGATGACGGCCCACAACGGCACGATGGAAATCGAGAGTCAACTGGGCAGGGGGACCACGGTCTCTCTGACCTTCCCCATTTTTCGTGAAGACATCATTGCTTGAAGGATGCACGGTTATGCCTGAGAAAATACTGGTGGTGGATGATGAAAAGGATATCGTCGAACTGATCGCCTATAACCTTGAAAAGGACGGCTTTACCGCCGTGAAGGCCTACGACGGGGAAACAGCACTGAAACAGATCAGGAGCCACAACCCTCACCTGATGATCCTCGATCTGATGCTCGCCGGAATTCAGGGGATAGAGGTATGCAAACGGA
>JAFCZZ010000277.1 GCA_019314085.1 Deltaproteobacteria bacterium
GCTCTTGGTCGCTTTGATCATCGGCCGGAGCTTCAGGCGGAGGAGGAGGAAGAGCCAGCTCCGCGCCGTGGCAGGAAGAAAAAGAAGCTGACCAAGACAGCTCAGCGCCAAAGAACGGCGCGTGAGATGCTCTACGATGAATGGTGCGACAGCATCGAGGAGAAGTGTGGATGGGAAGCTCCGGGCGTGAGGGTTCGCCTCGAGCGCATCGAGCCGGAGTGGTACAAGATCGACCCCCAGGGTGGCCCCGTCAAGGTTGGCGGCCTCCTGGACCATCGCGAGAGCGGACGTTTCTCCGAGTCGGAAATCCGTGAACGCTTCGGCGGCGGGACGTTCCAGATCATCGCGAGCATTCCCAACATCAACAAGCCTGGATATCCGCCGGTAACGTACAAGAAGCGGTTTTCGGTTGCTGGCGTTCCCAAGCTTCCGAGGGATATGGCCCCCGGGGACACTGGAGCTGTCTTGCCTCAACACAAGCCGCAGACGAGCGAGGCGTAGCGAACGGCGGTGGGAGCACTGGGAGACATGGCTGCCACCCTTCTCAGTCGTGACAACCAGGGTGGCGGTGTTGCGCCCGAGGTTTACGAGCGGGCCTACGGCCAGGCTCGTGAGGCCCAGGAGGACCGGGCTCGGCGGCGAGAAGAGATGGCCGAGAGCCAGGTGCGAGAGTTCGAACGCCGAGCCCAGTTGGCTCGCGAGGAGGCAGACCACGCTCGTCAGAGTGCCGAGGCGGTGCGGGAGGAAGCTCGTCGGCAGATTCAGGACGCCTCGAGGGCCGGGGACAACATCTTGACGGCGCTGATCCCCACTTTCAACGAGAGTGCCAACCAGCAGGTGCAGCAGACCATCGCTGCGTTTCAGGCGAGAGAGCAACGCATCGAGGCAGACCACGCCAAGGCGATGGCCAACGAGCAGCGGTCGCAGGACATGGCTCTGGAAAGGGCGGAGCAGCAGCGGTCTGCAGAGATGGCTCGCCTCGAGGCGATGTATCAGTCCATGGTCGGCACTGCCCATGCAGAGCTCGCCGCCCTTCGTGTGCAGCTGGAAGGGGAGCGGAATCAGTCCAACTCCCTCCGTGAGGAGATTCGCAAGCTCCACATGGAGCAGATCTCGGCCTACCAGAAGGACAACGACCCCATCGCGGCGCTGGGCAAGTACCAGGCCGTGGCCGATTTTGCCCGCGAGGTCTTGCCGCAGCAGAGCACGGGCGATGAGCCCGGCGGTCTGTCTCCCGATGCCCCGGACTACATGAAGCTGCTTGCTCACGCCACCCAGACCCTGGGCCCGGCCATCAACCAGGCGATACAGATGAAGCAGGAGGCCGGTCAGCAGCCGCCACAGCAGCAGTTGACGCCGGAGCAAGCGGCTTATCTGCAGCAGATGGAGCAGCAGAAGCAGCAGCAAGCTATCATCCAGGCGCAGCAGCAGCCGCCACCGGCAGTCAGAGTTCAGATTGACCAGGGGGAGCTCCAGAAGGCCCTCGATCTCCTGGCGTCAGTCAAGAACAGTGGGACGGAGCCCTCGGATGCTGCCACCGCGGCAATGTCGCATGGAGATCAGCGGGTCCTTCGAGAGATTTCGTCGCGCCCCCCGGCCAAGCTCATCGAGGAACTGGATCGTCATGGCATGCTTCCGAATGAACTGACTTCTGAGGAGGGTCGCGAGTACCTGATGGAGGTGCTGAAGCATCTAAAGACCCTGACCCACGCTCCCGGAGTTGCGAAATAGCGGGCTTGACGCAGTAATTTCCTTCCAGTACCCTGTCCTTGTCCCCATCTGGTGCCGCACGGAGTGTATCCCGTGCCCCGTCCGCACATAGACTTGCCCCCTCCATCGCCGCAGGAAACTCTCGTGTGGATGTCGAGGCTTGCTCAGGACGGGTCGAAGGACCCTCGGGTTCGTCAGATGGCGGAGTCCATCACCCGCCAGGTCTTCGATCACGACTTCATGTCCGAGTATTCAGCCATCTATTACTGGGTCAAGGCAAACGTCCGGTATGTCAGAGATCCTGTCCTGGTGGAGCAGGTCCAGACCCCCTGGGCAACTATTCAGGTTCGCCAGGGCGACTGCGACGATATGGCGACACTCATTGCGGGACTGATCGGAGCCATCGGCGGCCGGAGCCGGTTTGTTGCCGGGGCGTTCAAGTATCGCCGCGGTCGGCCAGTCCTGGAGCACGTCTGGGTAGAAGCTCACGACCCACGGTCGAACAACTGGATTGTTCTTGACCCTGTTCCTGGACGAAAGGTTGGCCAGATGCTGGGCAATCTGCAGCACACCATCACGCATCCAGCTGTCGAGTAGAGGAGACACCTGTGGCTGAGAACTACAACGAGTATCAGAGCCAGTACCTGTTCCAGGGTCGCCGTCTTCACACTCCGGGACCGCAGGGGATGGGGAATGAAAGTCACAACCAGCCTTACGTGTCCGAGGAGGGGTCAGCCATCTCTCACGAACCGTACACGGTCAACGGGCCGTACAACTACGGCGTGTTCAGTCCGAAGACGCCCTATGCGTTCCCGCCGAACTACGAAGACCCTCACCTCGAGAGCCAGGGCATGCGGCCGAGCTACGCCGGCCTTGGTGACTTCGGCGCTGTCGACGTTCCCGGGGTTGGAACCATCACCTGTGCTCCCGGTTATTTTGTCGACAAGTTTTTTGGCAAGATCGAGAACAGGCTGGGGGCCGGCAAGTACTTTGTCTTGCCGCTTCTCAGCTATGCCAAGTCGAAGATGAAGTCGGCCCTCGCTGGTGCCTTCGGTGCCATGATACAGAAAGTGAATCAGGGGGAGTCGGCGTTCAGAACCTGGTTCATGACAAACGTTGCCTACAACATCGAGCAGGCAACCAATGGCGCTGCCTCGCAGGAGATGGTGTCGGTGATTATTCCGCTGGCTTTTGGGTTTGCCAGGGACACTCTCAACGAGTGCAAAGAGAGCGTTGCTCCGCCGGTCCAGCAGCAGTGGGGAACCCAGGTGCAGTCATTCATTGACCCGTCGAAGCTGCCTGGTGCCGTTCCGAAGGACTTCATGATGACCTATACCTCCAGGATACCGGGGCCTACGTACTACGCTCCGGCGAAGAAGTCGATTCTACCGATCGTTGCAGTCGGCGTTGCGGCGCTGCTGCTTCTGAAATAGAAAGGGTGTCCACTCCATGTCGTACCACAACCAGGACCGGAAGAAGGGAAACGGCTACGGGATCATCATCACCGGCTATGCCGGCGATGCTCACTACGACCGTCTCGGCGCAGACCGCTTCGATGCGGAGGCGATTCGTAGTGACAACCTCCGTACCATGGATGCGGACATGGTTGAGGCGGAACGGACCCTGTCGGACAGGGTTCCTCTCTCCATCATGGAGACGTATGTCGAGCAGCAAGAGGCAGCCATCAAGCTCGACGCTCAACTCATCAAGGCGGAGATCGATGCTCAGCGCATCGTGGTGGATGGGGGAATCGACACTGACCCGATGACCGACACGCAGATGCGGTTTCCGGTCGACCCGGGCCGGGACCCCGCGGCCATCACGGCCGATATCCCGGAGTACCCCCGCGCCGGGACCGTCGAGTCCATCATGGCGGCCGATCTCACGAGGCAGGCCGTTACTCGTGACATCCAGAGTGC
>JAFCZZ010000020.1 GCA_019314085.1 Deltaproteobacteria bacterium
AGGAGCTGGAGGCAAGCGTGCATATGTCGATAACGCTATCGGAGTTTGTTAAGAAGGCGATACACCTGGACTTCCTTGACAAGTGTGAGGAGAAGAGGGAAGCCAGGAAGCTATTAACTCAGGAAATTGGCGGCCACGGCCGGCATAGTATCCTCAACACTATTTTCTACTCTAAGCTCAACTTTGATGGTATAATACATCTGCTCCCACTCAGCTGCATGCCCGAATCTACCGTCGAGCCACTGGTGGATTATGTTGCTGAGAAGTATGATATTCCTGTGTACCGGTTCCCGATTGACGAAAATCTTATGGAGGTCGGAATGAGAACCCGCATTGAGACATTCGTTAGTATGCTTAGGAGAAAAAAGTGCCGTTACTAATCTTCCTAATCGCTGTTACAGTGTTCTGCCTACTATTTGGAGATCGACCAGGAGAGATATGAAGCACTATCTAGGAATCGATGTGGGGAGTGTTTCCGTCAAGCTCGCCCTTCTTAAAGGTGACGAGCTCGTTGGCAAAGCTTACCTTAAAAACCAGGGCCTCATATCCACTGTCCAGGAAGGACTGAGGCAGCTACCCAGGGTGAAAATTTGTGGGGTTGGTGTCACTGGTAGTGGCAAGGATTTCGTCAAGGCTTTGGTGGGAGCTGACTACACCGATTCTGAAATCATAAGCCACATAACAGCTACCCTGAAGCAGTACCCAGAGGTGCGAACCGTTCTTGATATAGGGGGTGAGGATTCAAAGCTGATGCTAATTAAGAATGGTGTGTTGAGTGACTTCCAGATGAACAGGAGCTGTGGCGGTGGGACCGGGAGCATGATTGAGACCATAGCCAGTCGCCTCGGTATTGGTATTGAGGAAGCCGGCGATGTCGCCCTGAGGAGTAAAGACCCGGCTGTGCTCCCCGGGAAGTGTGGGATATTTGCCCAGAGCGCGGCGGTATCCGAACTCTCCAAGGGGCGCCCCGCTGAGGATATCCTGATGGGGGTTTCAAAGGCGCTGGTGGGTAACTACCTGGCCACCCTGGCCAAAGGGAAGAAGCTACGAGAGCCGGTGGTCTTCCAAGGTGCTACCGCCCAGAATAAAGCCCTGGTGAGGTGCTTTGAGGACATCCTGGGGGTGCCTGTAATCGTCCCCAGGGACTGTAGCTATATGGGGGCAATCGGCATCGCCCTATTAGCAGAAGAGAACATGGATGGAAAGACCAAGTTCAGGGGGGGTGCCATTTTGAGCAAGAACTATCATACCGAGGTGGGTCACTGTGATGACCCGTGCGAAAATAATTGTGAGTTGCTCCGGCTGTTTGAAGGGGATAAATTGTTGGCCGTGTTCGGCAGCCGGTGCGAGAAGTATAATTAGCTGCTCTTCATCTTCTCGGCGAAGAACTTCACTATCTCAGAAATGAGCGGGGTAAGCATGTGCAGATCCAATGACCCTGTCACCTTCATCTTGGCTTTATCGGCATACATTAGGATATAGCCTTCACTTCGTATTTCTTGGTTCTCCTCAACTGGTGTACCAATGTCCTTGACTATGGTGATTTTGTCCATTTATTTAAACCTTTCCCTTCGCTATCCTGTGGATGATATAGAAGCCGATGCCCAGCCCAAGCCCGGTGAGAATGGCATAGAAGCCCGTCTTCCCCATCTGCTCAATGGGACTTAAATCCTGGCTTAACCCTGTCCCTCTCTCAGGTAGCAGCTCATCGACAGTGTGAATGCTGAGCCAGTAGCAGGCAGTTTCATAGTCAACATTATAGTGGCGCATAACCCGCTCAACATCTGTGAGGGGTACTCCTCTACCGCGCTCCTCGCCTTCGCGTGCCTGACCTATCCTTCGGTATTCACCAGCTTTAACTATCATTCTGTCCTCATATTTCAATGCCACGCTTAGCTAGAGATTGTGACATTGCCTCGAGCCAGGGGATTAGTCTTTCGCCCTTGGGGATAGCCTCAATCTTCTTGTGAGCTTCCTCGGCTGCCTCCCGGAATTTGGCGAACCTCTCTTTAATCCCGGGCCTCACCGTGTCGAACTGCTTGGTTGGGCAGTATGCCTGGACCTGATCTGGATCCATCATGCCTATAATGCCTGGGGAGTAGCAATAATCCTTATCACGATAGGTGAAGCAATTGCACGGTGTAGCTTTAGCCCTGGCTTCATCGACCACTATCCCAGGTGTGCCGTGAACCTCTGGGATATGGTGGATGAATAGGGTGACATCGAGCCTTGCTTGGTCTATTACTTCCCTAGCTGCTGCTCTGGCTATCTCCTCAATCCTTTCCTCAGTTAGGGTTTCCATAGCATCCTCTTTCCTAGGCTATCTCCCCCCTGTGGAGGGCGATAGCCTTAAAAATATGATAAGAGCCGAATATAAGCAGGGTGCCGGCGGCAAAAGCGTATATCGGTTTCTCTCCACGGCTCTCCCTGAAAAGAAGAGTAGCAGGGATGAAGTTGGCCATTGCCAGACCTATCTGCATCATCGGCTTATCGATAGCTGGTTCTGTGTAGCGGATTGGGCTAGCGGCAATGATCATCTTTTTAGCCTCACCTTGAGGTAGTCAGACCCGACCTTGTTTCGGGTCTGCTTCACCTCGAGGGCTATATTCTCAAGGTCTTCGATGGAGTTAATCCCGTTTATCATGTGCCTGATCTCGGCGCTCTTGTTCTGGGCGTAGAGGGCAATCTCCTTCTCCTCTTTGGGGAGGCCGGCTATCTTCTCGATGCTGAGGTCCTCTCTCTCCATGGCATTGAGCTGGTCGGAGCATGCCATTATCCTTCTCTGGACCTCGAGGTCATTGAGTCCGTTCCGGTGGGCCATCCTCACCGCCTCGTCTGATAGAAGGCCGGCGCATGTACTCAGGTGGTCCACCGTACATGGCAGGCATGCCGTCCCTCTGGCCACCGCCTCTTCCTTGACCTTCTTCTGGCTCTCCATCTCCTGCTCTACCGCCTCCATAGCCTTGTGTGCTGCTTCCAGCTTGACAGCCTCCTTCGGGCTGAGTTCTGTCTTGGGATAGAGCCTCTCCAGGGCGTGCTCCGGGGGCTCGGACTCCATAGGGGTAATCTTGGGCTTCCTTACCCTGGAGGAAAGCTGCAGGACCAAACTAGCTCCCTCTCGCATCAATGCCGTTAGCAGACCTGTGTCCATGGTTTTAGTGTAACGACTGAGGTTGACTTTGTCAATAATATTTCAGTAAGATAGTGATAACTCAATGTATAGCCAATGTATAGTTAACTACCCCGTCCCTAATGAACACGAGGCAGAGCTATGGCTCAGAGCAATAAGCAGAAAGCATTCAAACTCTTCGACCAGGGTAAGTCCCCCACTGACCCTGAGGTAAAAGCGTTAAAACTGACCCACCCCACCCGCTGGCAATACTTTAAGGAATGGAAGAAGCGCCAATCCTCAGAGGATTCTAAGGTTAATTCCTCTGAGGGGTCCTCACAGAGGACAACTTTAGAGGGATCTGAGGAAGGCCCTCATGCTGAGGAATTAGAGGGGAAGGGGGAGAGTCCTCAGAAGCTTCCTCAGAAATCCCTCAGAAATCCCTCAGAAATCCCTCAGAAATCCTCTGTAGAGGGCAAGGGGGGCTTGGTCTGGAAGTGCCTCAGCTGTGGTGCTATCGCTCCTGCCGACGGCAAGAATTATATGGAGATGATCAAGCATGAATGTCCTGCTGGTAACAGAGCAATCCGGCTAGTTGATACTGGTACCGGCGAGGAGCTTGCTACCAACATCGGGCAGGCTCAGGCCATGGGGTTGATACCGAGGAAGAAAAAGGAAGTGCCTAAGCCAAAGCCAAAGGAGAAACAAGCCCTTAAGCTGGAGACGCGGCTGCCCGGGGGGGAGAGCATGGGTGGCATTGAGGAGACAGATGAGGTACCCGGTCAGGCCGAGAGGACAGAGGGGGTGTCTCAGGACTTTATTGAGGGTGCCGCTATATGGATAAAGGCTAAGGTCAACGTAAAGACGCTGATGTATTACCAGGCGGCTGCCGACAAGGTAAGGAAACAGGGCAACGGCGAGATCCCATTGGGAGATTTCATCGACGTTGTCACAGAAGATTACTTCAAGGCGAGGGGTCTAACCCTTCACTTGGGATGATAAGAAGAGGAGGTAGCATGGCTAAGATATATGAGTTGCCCTTCGGCAAGAGAGAGGGGTCGACGTCAGACCCTGCCCTGGAGGGGTTGAGGCAAGCCCAGAGCGACATAGAGCGGGAAAGGTTGAGGGAGCAGAGAGAGCTGGAGAGGAAGGAGCACGAGAAGAACATGGCCAAGGCGGAGGCTGAGGCTAAAAAAGCGATGCGCGAGGCCCAGGGGGAACCGCTCACCGACGCCCTGCTGCGGAAGATCATCGATAAAGTTGACCCTACTGCGAGCGAGCAGCAAGCAAGGCAGCAGATGGATGAACTAAGGAAGAGAGTGGAGCGGACGGAGAGCGAGAATAAGAACTTGCAGGACCAGCTCTATGCCAAAGAGGTGCAGCGGCTGTCTGATAGGCTGGACCAGCTCATGGTTGAGCTTAAGAAGAAACAGGAGGGGGAAGCTGGCCGGAGGACAGCCGATGAGATCATAAACGAGGCGGTAGGGGTAGCGGAAAAGCTGGGCTATGCCAGGAGCGGTGGTCCGGAGGTCCCCTACGATGTCCAGCTCCAGCTGAAGAAGATGGATATGGACCTTCAGCTTCGCCTGGCGGAGATGAAATCCGAGTCGGAACGCCGCGACAGGGAGTGGGAGCTGACGCTGCGGAAGTGGGATGAGGAGAAGGATCTGAAGAGGCAGGAAATGGCCCAGAGGGCTCAGGCGGAGAAGGAGAGGATGCAATTTCTCACAGCTGCCCAGGAGAGGATAGGGAGAATAATTGCCCGGGTAACGAAGGAAGGCGGTGGCGGTATCTCTGGTACACTCAGAGAGGCGGCAGAGAAGAGCTTTCACATTGAAGCGACTGAGGGTGAGGAGGGAGAGGCAACCTGCCCTAAATGTGACGCCGACATTTTCATTGCCCCTGATGCTAAAGAGGTGATATGCAGCGGCTGTGGCCTCGGCATTGAAGTTAGGAGAACGGCAAAGCCAGTTAAAGGCAAGGCATAAAGTGGGACGTCTTGAGGATATCACCCAAAGGATTAAAGCTAGCGATGTCATGGGCGCTGTAGCCACAGAGTTCTTCCCTGAGGTTTTGGCTGGCTTTTTATTGGAGTATCTCGATGGAGTCAGTGCTAAAGAGTTCTACCATAAGGTAAAGGAGATTAAAGGGAAGAGCCTGCTTGGTTACCTCGATCCCGGAAGCCGGGCAAAGCTACGTGGGATGGTTCCGGATGACCTTGACTGGCTTAATGTCGAATGGTTTATTAAAGAGATATGGGAGGAGCACCCGGATATTGCCGGGCTAATTTTATCATCACAATATATCAGAAACGAGATTCAGGACCAGATTAACCTGTTTAAGCAAGAAATGGCTTGACCTTCTCTCTGGTTGTGGCTAAAATAAGGAAAAAGGGGCAGGCACCTTGTGCCCGCCCCTTTGCTTTTTAAGGAGGTGCTAAATGACAACTGTGCCCTGCTTGAGCTGTCGTTTTCCCATCGCCACCAGTGGGGTTGAGGGCGATTCAGTCACCTGCCCTGCCTGTGGCACTAAAGGCATCCTCACTAGAATAAGTGCAGTAGTTGTTCCTGATCCCCTCTTTTTCGGTTTCTTGGGCTTCGGCTTCGGCATGGTTCTGGGGCCGGCACTGAAGAAGGCTATAGAGAGACTGGGCAAGTAACAAAGGAGGGACATTGTGGCGAAGATAAAAATAAGTATCCCTGCCGATGCCCCTCAGGTATCTGTTGAGGTGGATACCGATACTCTGGCAAAGGTGTTGAAGGAAGCACTTGAAAAATTGCCCTTCAAGGTAGAGTGGAAGGAGAAGAGGGAAGGTGGAGAGCATTGAGAGGGCAATAGTCTGTGACGATCAGCCGATATCTGGGGCTACCCTTTTCCACGAAGGGCGGTATCTGACCAGCTGGATAACGCCGGGAAACCTGGAGGTCCAGCGTAAGTATAAGGCACTCACTGGCAACCTCTCCCTCAAGGACAAAATTATCTCCTGCTGGGGCTATGTGGCTAAACAAATCCGCTATCGGCAATTTATCACCAGCAGGGTTTCAGTCGATGGCAGAACTTTTGTCCAGAAGGACGCCTGGTTAGACCCTGCTCAGGTGATTCGCGCAGGGGTCGGGAACTGTATGAATCGTTCTGTTCTTCTCACCTCTTTGCTCAGGCAAGCCCTGTCATCGGAGCAGGTCTATACCGTCCTGGGCAATATAACCGGCGACGGGCATGCCTGGGTTCTGGTTCGGCTAGACCAGGACTATATCCTCGAGACGACATCACCTAACTTGAGCTCTTGCTTTATCCCAGCTAGTTCTGTTGAAGCCTACGAACCTGTAATTTTTTTCCAGGATAAAGGAGTAAAATACTTTCCTGAGAAGAGCCTCCATGAGCCCTTCTCTAATTGCTTTTGCATCCATTGGTTAGAGCAATATTTGGAGGGACGAGCATGCCGAGATTATATTTGAAAGCAGTTGAAACGGAGTAGTGTAGTTATGGCCTGGACATTATTAGCAAGTGGGGAAAGCGCTGAGGAACTGCAGGCATCAGCTCCTGATATAGACCTGCCAGCAGGGACTAAAATGAGGCTGGAAATAATTACCAAAATTCCTGTTGCCCCGTTGGCTGACCTGTGGGGGGCCGAGTGGGTCATTGACCGAATGCTTGATCAAGGTGAGGCCGAGATAGTGGATGTTGAGGGTATTGGCTGGAATAAGATTGTGGTCCACATGGTAGCTAGAGGTGCCTGGGTTCCCATTATTATCGGGGTAATCGTTGCTATCTGTGCCTACTTCGGCTGGCAGTGGTTCAAGGAAATCAGGCTATTCGCTGAAAAGATAGGTCCGGTAGCTTGGGCAATTATTGCTCTCATTGCTGCTGGCATGGCTATTCCGCTGGTAAAGAGATTACTTGAAAAGAAGGAAGCAAGGTGAAGAAGGAAGAGAAGGTAGCCATCGCGGTTGGGGCAGCGGCAGCAGTAGGAGCAGGGGCTTATTATTTGCTTAAACCAAAGGTTGAGGAAGTTCCGCCAGAAGAAGTTCCCCCAACAGGGTGGATATTGGCTGGGGAGGTAATAGTAGATGTCCCGGTAGGGTTAGCACCCCCGGCAGGGTGGATATTGGCTGGGGAGGTAACAGTAGATGTCCCGGTGGGATTAGCACCCCCGGCAGGGTGGATAGTGGCTGGGGAGGTAACAGTAGATGTCCCGGTGGGATTAGCACTCCCGGCAGGGTGGATATTGGCTGGGGAGGTAACAGTAGATGTCCCGGTGGGATTAGCACCCCCAGCAGGGTGGATATTGGCTGGGGAGACAGAGGTAACCGTTCCAGTGCTGGCTCTGATTACCTTTACTGTCTACCTAGTTAATATTCCCTCATGGCTTATGCCTGTATCATATTGGTATATAATATGGCACAGTAAGGCGTATGGGGTAGTAGGTATCACCTCACCCATTAAATTGGCGAATGTAGAGCCGAGCGGAGTTATGAAGGTTGTTGTCAAGACAGCGACAGGATTCTATAACTTTACTAGTAAAAGCGTTACTCTTGTTGATGGGGGGGTGTATAATTTTGATTTGACCACTCTGACTGTCGCGAGGAGGTAATTATGGCGTATAGTTTTTCTACTGAAGGCTTGAGGGCATACCCCCAAAAGGAAGCATATTTGTCTGGAGAGAATATTTCTCTTGTTGTTGAGGGAGATATTGTTTTCAGGGGCTTCAGTAAGACTGATGTCCGCTGGGCGGGGCGAGTTACTGTGTATGATGAGAATAACAGGCAGATAGCTCCGCCGTACGAGGATAGTTTCACCAACACCCCTGTCGAGCTACTTGGAGGGGTAAGTAAGAGACCTATTGACTGCTTGTTTAGCAATATAGCCAAGCAAAGCAGCACTGGGCGTCGATTTCTTGTTCAGGTTGCGGGAAAGACTGAGTGATAGCTTGACAATTCACATGGATATGCCTTAATCTATAGCTAACTGAATAGTCACAAGCCGGGAGGAATCGAGTTGCTGGAAAGTTCGGCCTCCCGGCTTTCTTTCTAGCAGAGGTTCTTCCCGGGCTAGCGAAGAGGGCTAGCAAAGAGAGGGTGAGCACTTCTAGGCTGAAGAGTCTGGGAGCTCACCCTCTCTTCTTTTCGGCCGAGGTGCTCATCTACCGCTAAGGTCGAGGCGGTTAAAAGAGGCAGGCACACAACCTTAGGATTTAAGGTCTCGAGGTGCCTGCCTCTTTCCTTATTTCTAGGGTTGGTGCCTGCAACAAAAAACGGAGGTGTTTGAATGATTAGGATTATCGAGGATGTAGTTGTTCCGTTGGGGGTAGTGGGTGCTGACTTCGGCACCGAGTATCTCGACCGGGACAAGACCGCAGAGGAGACGAGGGTCAACCCTATAGTGGGCACAGGTCTTTTTGCTGCCGGTTATGTCCTGAGCGCGCTCGGCATCGGGGGCAACTACACCAAGAACATGGGCATAGCCTCCATGGACTGGGGTATCCACTCCATCAAGAGCCTGGTAGAGGCGAGAGGGATCGCGTCGTCTCGCTCCAGCTCTAGATTAGCTATGCGAAGAAGGGTGTCTGAGTCAACAATAGTTTCCCCGGGTGCTACCCGCTCAGAGGAAACAGTTAGCTTGATTACCCCGTAACAAAATACCTTCGCCTATTTAGGGTGGAAAAGAGGAGGTGATCTAAATATGGCGTTTACCAACACAATTTTAACCCCGGTACAGGAGCTAGCTGCTGGGCAAGTTTCCGCTATTCGGAATGCGGTTATCGATGCGGTGGTTCGCAAGGCTTCCAGAGAACTGGCCCTCCCCGAGGAGAAGCTGGTGGTGAGGGACATCAGGGCCTACGATGACCTCGGCTTCGGCAACAACACCGACTACATGGCCTCAGCCACCGCCACTAACGTTTGGGGGACATTTAAGTCCACCGATAGCTACGTGACCAGTGCCGCTGGCGGCGGCGCCTTTTGCGATGCCATCCCGGACAATACCACCATGGCTGATGACCGCTATGTAGCCCTCTACGGTGTCAGGGACTGGAGAATAGCCAGGCCGACCATCCCAGCCAACAACGTCTCCCTGATTAGGTTTACCATCGGCGTTGCCGACCGTTGTATCTGGGACCTGACCAAGTGCGAGGCCTACAAGAACTTCATCGCCGGGATAACCCCTTCCGCGGTAGTTATTCCTCCCAAAGCTCCGTATCAGATCTCCCCTTATCTCATTGCCGACAGCATACAGGTATGCCTTCAGCTGATGGGGGTAGTAGTCGAGCCTGTGGGGATTTTAGTAACACCGTGAGGAGGTCGAGATGAATAGAGCAATACAGACACAATTAATACCAGTAGTAGAACTTGCCCCAGGAACAGTAGCTAGAATCCGAAATGAAGTCATTGCTCAGGTCGTAGCAATGGCTTCAGCAGAGCTTAACCGGCCACCTGAGGACTTTGTTGTCCGAGACATCAGGCCCCAGGATGACCTGGACTGGCTTTCTACCACCGATGTGGTAACCTCTGCCATTACCACTGAGACCTGGATTGGCACCAGTGATGATAGCAAGGTCTATGGTCAGTTTAAGGGAGCCATAACCTCAGCCAGCACGGTGATGGCTGACAACAGGTGGATTGCCATCTACGGTGTCAAGGATATGAGGTCTGCCCTGGCCACCATCGTTGAGCCAGCGCTGTCCATGCTTAAGTTTGAGGTCGGTGGAAATGACCGGGCTATCTGGGATTTGATGAATATGTACGCTTATCCCAATGCTATGGCTGCGGTAAGTCCTTCAGCGATAATCATTCCCCAGAACACCGGCTTCCAGATATATGTCTATGGTGGGCTGTCGGATGATGGTGCTTCCACCGATGTTGCTCAATATATTGTCCTTGAGGGCGTGGTAGTGGAGCCCAGGGGCAAGGTCTTATCACCTTAAGAGGAGGTAGAAGATGCCAGCATTAACACAATTAATACCAGTCCAAGAACTTGCCCCGGGTGCTGTGGCCGCTATCAGGAATGAGGTGGTTAACTTTCTTCTGGCCAAGGCCTCTTCGGAGCTGAAGATGGGTCGAGACTTGCTCATCGCTCGAGACCTGAGGCCTCAGTCAGACCTGGATTGGGGCTCTGATGCCACCACCGGGTTGGCCAAGACAGCACTGACCACCGACATCTGGAACCTTACCTCTGATGACTCGTTGAGCGGCTATCTGCCATTGATAACATCGGCGAGCACGGTAATGGCTGACCAGAGGTATGTGGGAATATTTGGCTTGAGGGACACCAGGATGGCTCTGGCTACCCCCATTGCCCAGGTAACCTCGCTGTGGAAGTTTGACGTGGGTCACTCGGTTAAGGCCATCTGGGACCTATCCAAGTGTAATGCCTACAAGTCTATGATATGTGGGGTAAGCCCGTCAGCGATAATCATCCCTCAGAACACCTATTTCCAGATATACGGCTACTCGATAGCTACCAACACGGCACACTATGTCCTGCTTGAGGGCGTGGTAGTGGAACCGAGGGGCAAGGTTATAAGTCCATAAAAAATCTTCTGGTCCTAAAAGGCAGAAGAAATGGAGGTAAATAATGGCGACTGAAGTGCAGTTGATCCCGATGCAGGAGCTTGCCACCGGGCAGGCGGCTGCCATTAGAAACGGCGCCATTGCTGCGGTTGTGCGCGAGGTAAGCAGGAAGCTAAGAATCAGCCCTGAAAAGCTGGTGGTGAGGGACATTCGCCCCAAGGATGACCTGGACTACACCTACGCCAGCTGGTATGAGAGGACAGGTGCCACCGCGGCTCAGTATGAAACCATGAGCTCGGGGACGATGTCCGACCGGAGGTTTATCGGTCTCTACGGGGTTAAGGATGATACCGAGGTCACCAACGTTACCAAGATAAGGATAAAGGTGGGCAACTCCATTAAGGCAATCTGGCACCTGCAGAACCTCTACAGCAATGATGGTTCCAGGATCGGGCTTTCTCCATCAGTGGTGATTATTCCCCAGAATACCCCGTACACCATCGAGAGGTATGTTCACAATGCCACTTCCCCTGCCCAGATTGTGCTCAAGGGTTTTGTAGTGGAGCCTTATGGGAAGGTTCTATCACCGTAAAATTGAATAAAGGTCGTCTCCTATGAATGGAGTGCGGAAAATAACCTATAGGAGGTAAAAATGGCTGTACGTCATAAATTTTCAGGCTACAATGACGAGGCTCTGACCACCACGGTTAAGAGCATCTCAAGCGACGCCGACTTCGCTACCAAGGGCAGGGTCTTCTGGCTCAAGGGCATATCAATTTCTAACACCCATGCCTCAGAGACCGGCCTGGTAGACCTCTATGACCAGGATGAAGGCGCTATCGTTGCTGCTAACCAGAGAGGGTCGATACTGTGTCCGCCCAATTCAACCACGGTGGTTGATTACCCTGCCCCGGGCATCAAGTTTGCCACTGAGGTCGGGGCGGTGCTAACCAATGGCACTGTCGGCGCCTATGATGTTCTGGTAACCGGCTACGAGGAATAAATAGGAGGTAAGTTATGGGTATCAGTTACACAAATCCACAGATAAACACTTACCGTATTCTTGATGCCACTATTAGTGAAGCTGACATTGCCGATGATGCTGTTACTGGTAGGAAACTACCTGATGACGCTGTCGGCTACTTCGAGACGGCGACTGAGGTTGAGGTTGACCATGCTGCTGCTTCGCCGGTTGACCTGCTGGCTGCTGACGCCAATAACGATCGCCTG
>JAFCZZ010000278.1 GCA_019314085.1 Deltaproteobacteria bacterium
CTCCCGGTTGTATTAATTATTCCACTCAAAGATCAATGTCCGGAAAAGGGCACATTATGAAAAATGCTAAGGAGGAATGAAATGGCTTACGAGTATGAGAAATTGACAGTCGAACAGGACGGTATGGTAGTGGTCGCGGCAATCAATCATCCACCGGCAAATTCCATGGGGCAGGGTGTTTTGAGCGATATCAACGACCTGCTCGACAAATGTGAAAAGGACGACGGTGTCCGTGTTATCATCCTGACCGGTACCGGTGAAAAACTCTTTTCCGCCGGGGCGGACATTACCGAATTCGCCGATCTCCAGAAGGGGAAGATCCCCGAGTACAACGGCAACGAGATCTATTTCAAGATCGAGGAATATCCGAAGGTCATCATCGCCGCGATGCAGGGCGGCGCTTACGGCGGCGGCCTCGAACTGGCCTGCGTCTGCCACCTGAGAATTATGGCCGAGGAGGCGACGCTTGGTCTTCCTGAAGTGAAGCTGGGTCTCAACCCCGGGTGGGGCGGTACGCAGCGTCTTCCCCGGTTTATCGGCAAGACAAAGGCTCTGGAACTGATGCTGACGGGTAACTTCATGCCCGCAAATGATGCCTTGGCACTGGGTCTGCTCAACAAGGTGGTTCCCCGGGATCAGGTCGTGGAAGAGGCCAAAAAACTGGCAAAAAAACTCGCGGTCGGCGCCCCCGTGGCACAGCGTGAGATCATGAAGGCGGTCAGGCTCGGACTGGAAACGAACCTCCGAAAAGGTGTCACCGAGGTCGAATTTGCGGCCAGCAAAACGCTCCAGTTCACCGAGGACTTCAAAGAAGGGGCACTGTCATTCCTGGAGAAGAGGCCCCCCAACTTCAAGGGCCGCTAAACCGTATAATTTATTCGATGTAGTATAGTGGAAAGTCGAGTGTCCCTCCCTTCGGGGAGGGGCATTTTTTTATGTCCGACGGGTTCTTACTCCAGCCATGGCAAACCTCTTTTCGGAATCGGGCATATCCAGAGCGAGGGTTCCCCCGGGATTCATGATGTTGTTGGGATCGAAGTGTCCCTTGAGCACCTTGAATATGTCGAGCTGATTTTTCCCGATCTGACCCTCCAGCCAGGGGGCGAACAGCTTTCCTATTCCGTGGTGGTGGCTTATCGCGGCTCCCGATCTCTGGATGGCGTCGAGGACCCCCCGGTGATAGTCCACGAACTCGTTCCTCCCCATCCTTCCGATGAAGATAAAGTAGAGGTTGGTCCCCTGCGGATAGAAGTGGGAACAGTGCGACATACAGATCGTCCTGCCGAATCTATATGAAAAGGGGGTAATTATCAAGCATGGACTGTCGACGCCAGTCGTTGTTTTGTCTTGAGAAATATGGTGTTTGAAGATGATTTATGCTAAATTGGGCGTCGCAATTTGAAGGAGTCGATTGGAGAAATTATGAAAACAGGTACTATCAAGGAATTTATCCTTCGTCACTTCAGGCACTTTAACGCCGCCGCTCTCGTAGATGCGGCGGAGGGGTATCGAGAGCTTATCTCTTCGGACGGACGGATGTTGATGGCGATTGCCGGGGCCATGAGTACTGCGGAGATTGGTCTCTCTCTGGCGGGAATGATACGCAGGGGTAAGGTGCACGCGATCAGTTGCACGGGCGCCAATTTGGAGGAGGATGTCTTTAACCTGGTGGCGCATGATCATTATGTCCGCATTCCGCATTACCGGGATCTGACCCCTTCTGACGAGCGGAAACTCCTGGAGCGTCAGTTGAATCGTGTGACCGATACCTGTATTCCCGAGGAAGAGGCGATGAGGCTCATCGAACATACGATGCTAGAGGCGTGGGTAGAAGCGGATGAGAAGGGGGAGCGCTTCTTCCCTCACGAATTCTTCTACCGCCTCCTGCGCGAGGGGAAGCTCGAACCGTACCAGATTGATCCCGCGGACAGCTGGCTTATCGCTGCGTGTGAAAAGAATCTGCCTCTGTTTGTGCCCGGCTGGGAGGACTCCACTCTTGGTAATATCTACGCCTCACACTGTCTCAAGGGTGACATCCGCAATGTGAACACCGTGCGCGGCGGGATCGAGTACATGATGTCGCTGGCCGAGTGGTACCAAGATACCTGCAGGGACCATCCGGTCGGGTTCTTCCAGATAGGGGGAGGGATTGCGGGTGACTTTCCCATCTGTGTGGTACCGATGCTGAGGCAGGATATGGGTTTGAAAGAGGTGACGCTCTGGAGCTACTTCTGCCAAATCAGCGATTCCACCACCAGCTACGGCTCCTATTCCGGGGCCGTACCGAACGAAAAGATCACATGGGAAAAGATTGCCATGGACACGCCGAGCTACATCATTGAGTCGGACGCCACCATCGTCGCGCCTCTCGTCTTTGCCTATGTCATGGATTAAAGATCGCAGCCTATATGTAGGGGAGTATGCGTTCTATGACAAATTGGAAGTTTCGTTTTACCTGTTCGTTCCCGACGACAATTCCCATGTGTCCCGGCAGGAGATAGTCAACCTCAAGCTGTGAAAGGGCCAGGATGCTTTCCTTCAGCAGGGCGCCGCTCCCCCCGGGAAAGTCCGTTCTCCCGATATTCTGATCGAAGATCACGTCCCCGGGGAAGAGCGCCTTTCGAGAGGGCCAGTAGAGGGAGATTGATCCCGGTGAGTGGCCGGGGGTGTGCAGTATTTCGAAGGTTTCATTCCCGAGCTTGACGGTTCCCGCCTCCAGAGGCATGTTTATGTCGACCTTCGGGGTATCCAGACCGAACATCCCGTACATGTGCCCGCCGACATCACCCAGAAAGGCGATACCGTCGCTGTGCATCCCTATCTGTATGTCTGCATTGTCACTGAAGGCCCCGGACGCCTCGAAGTGGTCGGGGTGTGAATGGGTATTGATGATATAGCGGATCTTCTCCGGATCGATTCCGTCCTCCTCCATTCTCTTGAGAAGGTCGGGAAGAAATACCATAAGGCCCGGATCTATAAGTGCCTGGACGCCCCCCCCTATGAAGAAGCTGTTACAGTTATTTTCAAGTGGATTTGTCCACTCATACATATAGATATCATTGTCTAATTTCATTATCTCTCCTTATTTCTTTTTGGGCAGGTAGCGCAGGGGATTTTTCGCCCTGTTTTTGCGTCGTATCTCAAAGGACAGTCGGGCCTTTCCGGTCTCTTCTTTTCCCATAAGCCCGATCCGATCTCCTTGCCCGACCGTGGCCCCGGCGTTTACCATTCGTTCCTTCAGGTGAGAATAAACGGTCGAATAGATGTCGCTGTGTTTTATGATGATGGTCTCTCCAAAATATTTCATGGGGGCGGAATAGGTTACCGTTCCGCCTGCAGCCGCCAGGATGGGTGTCCCTTCCTTCCCGTCAATCTTGATCCCGTTGTGCCGCATCCCTTTGTAGGTGCCGAATTTTGAGGATACCGTACCCTCTGCCGGCCATATGAAACGGGGCCGGTAGACTTTCCGGCGGGGTTCAGGGGTCTCCTTTCCTGGTGTGATGGTGGAGGGCGATGGCTTCTCTGCCCTGGTAGGTCCCAGGTTTTCCTCCCGAACCTTGTGGGGAGCCTCTTTTGTTGGTGTTGCTGCGTCCAGTTTTTCGGGCGTG
>JAFCZZ010000279.1 GCA_019314085.1 Deltaproteobacteria bacterium
CTATTCCCCGAGGTTCAGCCAGACCCCACAGATAAAAATGTTCTTGAAGGGCTTGCCGTGTTCAAGGAGAACAACTGCGATCTCGTCGTGGGTCTGGGCGGCGGAAGCTCCATGGACTGCGGAAAAGTTATCGCAGTGATGGCGACCAATAAACCACCCATCAGCCAGTATGCCGGCTTACACAACGTACCCAACAAGGGCGTACCCCTTATTGTCATTCCAACAACGGCTGGTACCGGGAGTGAGGTCACGAAGGTGGCAGTCATCGGTGACACTGAACGTGATGTAAAGATGATGATGCTCGATGTCAACATGCTGGCCACGGTTGCTATTGTAGACTATGAACTTACAATGACCTGTCCCCCTGCACTCACGGCTAACGTCGGTGTAGATACACTCGTTCATGCAGTGGAAGGGTATGTTTCAAAAAAAGCCAACGCCATGACAGATCCGATTGCGCTTTCCGCGATCAAGCTTGTGGCAGAAAATCTTCTGACCGCTTTTAACGAACCCGGCAACGAAAAAGCACGTGAGAGCATGATGCTCGCCGCAACACAAGCAGGAATGGCTTTTGCCAACAGCAGCGTATGTCTGGTTCACGGCATGAGCCGCCCGATAGGCGCTCTTTATCATGTACCGCATGGCCTGTCGAATGCGGTCCTTTTTGCTGAATGCACCGAGTTTTCCGTATCGGGTGCCTCCGATAGATATGCCACTGTTAGTCGCGTGATGGGTTATGCGTCTGAAACGGATTCCGATGAAACAGCCTGTGAAAAGTTGGTTGCCGGTCTGAAAGACCTGAATGCAGCATTAAAGATTCCGAGACTGGGCGATGTGGTGAAGGTTGACCTTGCGACCTTTAATGAAAGGGTGGAAAAGATGGCCAATGACGGTATTGCTTCCGGGAGCCCCGATAACAATCCCGTCGTCCCTACCGTTCAAGAGACAATAAACATCTATCACAAGGCGTGGTAGGTGGCTCCCTATACGGAGCTGTATGAATGGGCCAGAGCCCTGCCCGGGTGGATGTTCCGGCTCATCCCACGGCTGCACATGTGACGCAGGGAACGAGATTGCGCATCAGCACAAAGACCTTGATCAAACCGGTGATCGGGTAGGTTACCGTATCGAAGGCATTTCCCGGACAGGTTCGGAGAAATGCGCATCCGTACCGCCAACGGATCGGGAGTTCCCCTCAGCGTTCTGGCCGATGTCACGATGGAACAGGGGTACGTTTCTATCGAACACGCACAGAGACGACGTGTCCTCAAGGTCTACGCTGACGTGGACGAAGCGGGACAGAGGGGGATCTCTTCTGAATTTCTGGCCAAGCTGATCTACAGGGTCGAGGCGGTTTCCGGTAGCGAAAAATCAATTCAAAAAGGGGAGAATATCCGGTGAATCTGATTGTTTTGGAGATGAATATGCTCAATTGAACCAATGATTACGAAACCTGCTAAAAAGGTCACGAATATTCATTCTCAGTAGAAGGTGGTTGTTGCCGGCTGCTTTGCCGAGAGACTGAGGATTCCAGAAAGGGGCAAAAATTAAGCGGGGGAAGTACACCAAAAAGATATATACCTTTCAAACTATGTATCTTACCCTTCGTAAGGCTTTGGACGACCAAAAGGATGCTGTCGGCCTGTTCACGCCCTGAAGAAAGAAAAAGAATCCTTCGCCGACCTCGGTATTGATTTTGAAGAAAAGGCTTTCTATGACATTCTGAAGGCGCTTGCCTATAAGTTTGACTTTGAATACCCAGAAAATAAGCTGATTTCATTGTCCAAGAAGGTGAGGGAAGTTGTCGATGACAAGGCAAAATATACGGACTGGAGCCAACGTGTTGACATTAAGGCAGAACTCAAGGCAGATCTTATAATCCTGCTGGCTGAGCATGGTTATCCACCCGTGGATCGGGATGAAGTTTACAAGGAAATCTTTGAGCAGGCTGAGAATTTCAAGAAATACCGGAGTGAAGGGAAAGGCTAACAAGTCCGCATTACGGAAAGAAATCTTCTATACAATCACTTTTTCTCAAAATCATGACTTCAATAAATAATCAATACCCTTACGAAATACTCGAGGGTGGAGGTAAGTATGTGGAGAAAGCAGGGGGTCAGATTGATATCGCCGATAGTTTAAGCCTTTTGTTTTGTCACCGATTTCGTTTCTCTATCCCGAATAAACATCGCATTTTGGCTTCACAGTGATTAGCTCGTTTTTCCAAAACCCCAATCAAAGGCCTTTTAAAAACTATTCCAAGTTCCCTCACCGTAAGGCCATCGGGACCCATCCTGGGAGTGGGTTGTCGCATTTCTCGGCATTTGGCTCTCTCACCCTTCCCCAATCCTGTCTTTCTCTTGACACTCAACCCTCTTTTTTCTGTATTAGGGGGAACATTTCTTGTTTTCCCTTTTAAAGGAGCCGACACCCGTGATGATTCCCGCATCTCCATGGTCCATGATGGCGCGAGGTTACTTGACGATCCTCCCCAACGTTCACCGCTGTCTGGATGAATGGAGGATGCGCGCGGAGGGAATCCCAGACCCGGAACTCCGGAGACAGGCACTGCTCAGCATACAGACAAAGGCCTTCCATTGCGAGGGCGGGGCCGCCTACGGCCTGCTGGCGGGGGAAAAATGCCCGGAGGCCATCCGTTTCATTGTCGCGTACCAGACGATCAGCGATTATCTCGACAACCTGTGTGATCGCAGCACCTCCTCAGATCCGGCCGATTTCCGCGCCCTGCACGAATCGATGCCCGATGCCCTGACCCCCGGGGCCGCCCTCGGCGATTACTACCGGTTTCACGGCGAGCGGGACGACGGGGGATACCTGGCATCGCTCGTGACAACGTGCCAGGTGGTGCTGGGGGGCCTCCCCGCATACGATGCGATCGCTCCGGCACTGGCCGAACTTGCGGGTCATTATTGTGACCTGCAGGTACATAAACACGTCACAAAGAAGGAGCGCGTCCCGCGTCTGAATGAGTGGTTCGAGGCGCACCGGGAGGGGCTCCCCGAGATGAGCTGGTTTGAATTCTCGGCATGCTGCGGCTCGACGCTCGGCATCTTCTGCCTGGTCGCCTGCGCCTTTGACGGCCGGTGCTCGACGGATCTGGCGGCGCGCGTAAAGGACGCCTACTTCCCCTGGGTACAGGGCTTCCACATCCTCTTGGACTACTTTATCGATCAGGAGGAGGACCGCATCGGCGGGGACCTGAATTTCTGTTTTTATTATGAAAACAATGAGGAGATGCTGCGGCGCCTGGAGTACTTTTTCCATCAGGCCGACGGAAGCACCGCCGGATTGCCTCACGCGCAGTTTCACCGGATGGTCAACCGGGGCCTCTTCGCCACCTATCTGTCGGACCGGAAGGTAAAACGGCAGAAGGCGGTGCATGAGATGGCCCGCACGATCCTCCGCCGCAGCGGGTGGATGACACGCTTCTTTTACGTGAACGGGTGGCTGTATCGGCGGATCAAGCAGACACGGTCCCCAAGGGCAGCCGATTCACGGTGAACAGGTATCTGTCGCCCTGCCTGTGAACACTCTTGACTGGAGGGGGAGGCTGTGTTACTTTCTCCCCCTCGCCGAACGGAGAAG
>JAFCZZ010000280.1 GCA_019314085.1 Deltaproteobacteria bacterium
GTGCTTGTTCGCACTTAACCTACTGCCGCTTCAACATCACTACCTTTTCTCGATTTTCTCCTCCCACGTCTTTTCACATGCAGTAGAGCAGTAACCAGCGGCAACGTCTCCGAATTCTTCGGTGTATTTCACACCGCACCACAGGCAACGCATTTTATTCCTTCTGAATCTCTACTTTTACTCGCTTTTCTTTTAGCTTTCTTGGTAAATGTGGCAAGTTAATCCTGAGAATGCCCTTTGGGAAGACTATTTTGATATCTGAATTGTCCTCTGCAACCAATCTTTGATATTCTTCTTTGGATATTGGTTCTCCCTTTGGTCGCCTGAGTGCCCCTACGTTCATTTCGTTTTCCTCGTCCGTGCCTCTAACGATTCTATTCTCTTTTCGAGCTTGGCTAAATAGTTTACTAGCCTGTCCGTGTCGAGCTTGTCAATGCCGAAGGTGTACATGTTGGCTTTCATGATTTCCGACTTTATTCTATTGCATCTTTCCGTTTCCATTATATCACCTTTCCTTCATCTAAGTTTTTAGATATATCTCTCCAAGAATCCTTCTGACGGTGTGCTCGTGCAACCCCGTTCTCTTCACTATCTCAGCTGGTTCGCGGTATCCTTCCTTAATCGCCTCTCTCACCTTGGATACGTTATTCCTGTGCCGTTTCTTGCTGGCTTGCCTTATCTTAATTGGTACGTTCCTGAGCAGTTCGTAGTGCATCTTGACGGCTTCCTCTAAGTGTTGGGGCAGGTACAATACTCCAACCCTGGCCCTCTCTGATTTAGACGGGTTCTCCTTGAGCAGTATATTTCGCCTTCTGATTAACACCCCCAGCACCTCTCCAGCAGTGTGTTTGCTAATACCATACTCTTCCATGACCTGATTGTGGATTGTCCTGTAGGGCATGGGACCTGCTGATAGCTGTCGCTGTATCTTCACGGCCAGCTCGTTCAGCAGCTCTTCGTTCTTGGTTATCGCGTTCATTTCCTTTCCTTGACTAAATATGCAACCGCCAGCAGGCAGACTATGGCAAATACGCTCTCGAACCCTGGCATCCTTCTAATGGATTCTATGAACGACACTGGTGTGGGCGTGGGTGTAATTGTTGGCGTAACTGTTGGAGTCGCGGTCGGCGTGGGAGTCGGTGTAACTGTCGGTGTCGGCGTTGGAGTTGGTGTTGGTGTTGGTGCAGCCCTGCGGCCTCCCCAGACTGGCGGTGTCGGATAGACCATGACCTTCGACGACCACAGCTCCATTGTGATGCCGTATGAATCTGGCAGGATGTTGGGCAGCGATGACACGCTTATGTTGAGGTCGTGCTCTCCCGTCCCGATTTGGCACTCGTCCGTGCTGAAGTTCCCCGCACTAACCTCGGTGCAGTTGACCTCACCACCGTCCAGCATGACTGTGACGAACCACTCACCCGCGTTAATCAATGGGTGCGAGACGCTTAGGTTGACCTGGACTGGGACACTGTGCGTGCACCTGAACGTATAGTGTGCCTCGTAAGTAGAACCAGCGGTCATCTGCACTGGAAAGTCCTGTATTACTTGAAAGTCCTGTATCGCCCATACCTCCGTGGACGCGGCAACCCCGCTCAGCAGTAACAGTGACACGATTCCGATTGCGATTAATCTCTTCATTTTTCCACTCCAATTGCCTTGTGAAGGACTATCCTTGCGGATTCGTGGAGGAGTCTTCTGACCTTCTCCCATTCTTCTTCTTGGTCCAGTCCCAGCAACTCCGCTAGCTCAGCGTTCTTGTGAATTATCCAAGCCTCTCCCTTGAGACGAGCCGCCTTGAACGCCTCATCCCTCGATAGTTCACATCCAGCGATTTTCGCCAGTGCCTCAGCCTCCTTTATCAGTCCGCTCCACCTGTCCTTGTCCGTTCCGTCGTGGTTTTTCCACCATTCCAGTTTTCCATCGACGAACTCGCTTATTATGTCGTCCATTTTCCTCTCCCGCCCCCTCTTGGATTTCAACCAAGCAGGGGACAAATAAAATGGGAAGGGGCTTGAGCCCCTCCTTGTTCTATGTTGCGAACATCTCTGTTATTATCTGTTCGACTGTGTATCCTGGCATCACTACCTGCATCTTGACTGTGTGTTCTCCTTTAAAGTTCGGTGCGAAGTGGACTCTCACCTTTCCAACGTCGTATGCTCCTGGCTGCATTACCAGTGGCCCCCTGCTAGGGGTTGCTGTGTATCCAGTCGGCGTGCCCCAGCCCTCGTTGGTAATCGTTTCGCTCGCAAGGATTTGTCCATCTGCCCCAGTACCAATGGTTCCGCCGAATATGACGATGTAGTAGTCTGTGTCACCTATGGTAACGCTACCACCATCATCGTACACTGTGTTTTGTGGATGTGTTTCCATGCCTGGAATCCATGTGTTGTTGATTGAATCCCACCCTGCGTTGTATTTATTGTAGGCGTCGTGCAGATACCATGCCTCGCCCTCGTTCTGCCACCAGAGAGCACCGTAATTCCATGCCTTTGGTACTCCATCTTTGTCAACAGTGTCGCCTGGAGCGACCTTGGGTCCAGCTGAGTCTACGACTATTCCCTCGCCGTCTGTGCCTTGAATTACCAAGGCTATTGCGAATGGTATACCTGTATCCGCGTCGTTGTGTGCAATCTTGAAGAAGTCCAAAGACTCTCCGCCTTTAAGCGTTAGATTACTGATAGGATTGCAGTTGGGGTCGTATAATTTAAGACTGATTGGCGAATCCACCGTTGTCGTTGTCGTCACTGGGGGGCTCAAGTAACTGACCAACACAGCCCCCGCAATCCCCGCGGTGAGCACCATCCCTATGACGGCTATCACTGGAATTGACTTGCCGAACGCGTTTATCTTCTTCTCTCTTAGTTTCACTATTTTTTCCTCCGTTTTGTTACTCCGCCCCGTTGGGCGGGCATGGCCCCAGCAGGTTTGACCCGTGCAGGAGCTACTTCGCCACACCCACCATGATAGGCACTATCGGCGGTGCGTCCGCCCTCACGTACCCTGTTCTCCTTAGTGTCGCAAATATCTCCTTCGTGGTAGTCAGTTGCCTGTCTTGGTCGTCGTAGAAGTGCACGCCCGCATCCAATGCCTGCTGGTACATAAGGGTCAGCAGTATAGCCCTGTCGAGTTTGTCTTTTTTACTAATCATCGGCACCCCAGTACCTTTCTAGCTCTGTACAACCTGCTAGCCGCACCCTCCTTCGTGAGTCCCCACCTCTTTGCCAGCTCCGAGTTGGTATGTGTCTCCTTCAGATGCAAAGCCTCTTCGTAAACTTTGTATGGCAGTTTATTGTGTCTGCTCCAATTACCCTTTTTGATGTAATTCCTTATAGGCTTTCCATTTATTGTTATAGGCACTTTACCACCTTGCTTGCCATCGTGAATTCTTCCGTTTCTCCGCACACTGAGCAGAACGCCACAATAACTGGCTCTATGATGTTTTCCGAGCACTCGAACTCCTGTCTGGTTCCGCATCCCGTGCAGATGTAGAGTCTCTTCATTCCAGCCACCTGTACCGCATCACTTTCCACCTAGCGTTCAGCACTTCCCGTCTTGACATGTCGTTAAGTTCACACAGCGTCTCCACCAACGCAT
>JAFCZZ010000281.1 GCA_019314085.1 Deltaproteobacteria bacterium
CGCCATGATAGGCCCCAACTGTGCCGGGATCATCAGCACGGAGCCCGCGAGCCTGTACTGCATGATGCAGCCCGACTTCCCCCCCTCCGGTCACATCGCCGTCGTATCACAGAGCGGCAACATCGCCGGCTCAATGCAGTTCATGCTCTGGAAACAGGACATCGGCGTCAGCCGCTGCGTCAGTGTCGGAAACCAGACCCTCATAAAGACCGAGGATATCCTTGAATACCTGATCGACGATGACCTCACCTGGGTCGTTGTCGCCTACATCGAGGGGGTCGATGACGGGGAGCGCTTCATGGATGTGGCCAGACGGCTGACCGAAAAGAAACCGCTGATCGTCATCAAGGGGGGCACATCGGACCGGGGCGTCAGTGCGGCACGGTCGCATACCGGGGCCATTGCCGGCTCCGACATCGTATTCGCCGCCATGTGCCGACAGTGCGGGATCATCCGCGTCGACGACGTGGAGGACCTCATCGACACGGCGGTGGCCTTCCTCTCCCAGCCGATCCCCCGGGGAGACCGCGTGGGGATCGTGGCGAACGGGGGCGGGTGGGCCGTCCTCACCGCCGACGCCTGCACCGAGGCGGGGCTGAACGTGGCGCCCCTGCCCGAGGAGACACTGCGCCGGCTCGACGAACGGCTCCCCGCCTGGTGGAACCGGCAGAACCCCGTCGACATGGTGGCCGGGATGAGCCGGGGGGCCTTCTTCAAGGCGGTCGAGATCGTGGCCCAGTGCAATGAGGTCGACGGGATCATCACCCTCGGCTTCGGATACGGCAATGCGAATGTGGCGGCCATCGAATCGGCCCCCGACAGCGACACGCCCGATTACGTCTCCTACATCGAGGCGACCCGTCACTCCGACCTTCGGGGGATGCGCTTCCTCCTGGACACCATCGCCACCTACCACAAGCCGATCCTCCTCGCATCGGAATACATCGTCGGGGCCGATCGGGACGAAAACGAGGCGGTCCTGGAACTGCGCCGTAAGAACGTCCTTATCTATCCGTCGTCGCGTCGTCCCGCGCAGGTCATGGCGCGGCTGGTCCGCTACGGCCGGTACCGCCGGAAGACAGATTCCTGATATCCATACATGGCCCCCTCTCACGGTAAAGAAACCCCGCATTTTACGTTGACCGGCACCCCCCCGGGCATTATAATGGTAACCACTCAGTAATACGGAAAAAGACACCGGTTAAGTGAGGCCATCCTCTATGATTCCCTTAGATACCGTGCTTGTCCTGATCATTGTCGCCTTCGCCGCTCTTCTCTTCGTAACCGAAAAACTGCGTGTTGATGTCACCGCGCTGTGCGTTCTGGTGGCACTCCTCTTGTTTAGACTTATTAGCCCGGACCAGGCCCTTTACGGGTTCGCGAACACGGCCACGGCGATCGTTGCCGCCATGTTCGTCCTGAGCGCTGGGCTGGTTCGTACCGGTCTCGTCGAATGGCTGGCCCGTCACATTGACCGGCTTTCCGGCAAGGGAGAACGGCGACTGATCGTTGTTCTCTGTGTGCTCGCGGCGGCGCTTTCGGCCTTCATGGTCAATACGGCAACAGTCGCCATACTGATACCCGTAGCGGTCATCCTCGCAAAGGCCCGAAAGGTTGCCCCGTCACGCGTCCTGATCCCGCTCTCCTTCGCAAGCCAGTTCGGGGGCGTCTGTACGCTGATCGGGACATCCACCAATGTCCTGGTCAATTCGATGGCCGTCTCCGGCGGTCTGAAGCCCTTTCACCTCTTCGAATTCGCGCCGATGGGGATTGTCCTGGCCGTCATCGGCATCATCTATTTGACCTTCGCTTCAGGGTTTCTGATACCGAAGCGGGAGGGAGCGGATGAGCAGATCGACAAGTACCGGCTTGCGGACTACCTGTCGGAGATGCGGGTTACCGGCGGCTCCCCGTTGATCGATAAGCGGTGGCGCGAGAGCGACAGCAAGGACCTGAACGATATCGATCTGATAAAAATCATTCGGAACGGCAAGGCGACCTGGCGGGCGTCGGCCACCAAGATCAGGCATAATGATTTCCTCCTCCTCCACGGAAACGCCGACGGCCTGATCAAGCTGAAAAATAACTACCGGCTCGAGACGAAGGCGGATGCGGTGATTCACGATGATCAACTCCAGTCCGATAAGATCGAGCTGATCGAGGCACTGGTGCCCCCACGGTCACGGTTGATCGGGCGTACCCTACGGGGGGCCGAATACATAGAGCGCTTCGGGTGCGTGGCCCTGGCCGTACAGCGGCGTGGAAAGGTTCTCCGGGAACGCCTTGCCGATATCAGCTTTGACGACGGGGACACCCTCCTCCTACAGTGCGATAAGGATTCGGTGCGCCGTATTCTTCAGTCTACCGATCTTATTATCACCAACGAACTGACAGACCTCCACCTGCGTAAAGACCGGGCCTTCACGGCACTGGCAATATTTGTTTCCATGGTTCTCCTCGTTGTTTTCAACGTCCTCCCGCTCCTCGTTGCCGCCCTGAGCGGGGCCGTCGCCATGGTTCTTGGCCGCTGTATCACCATCGAAGAGGCATACAAGGCGATCGACTGGAAGGTCATCTTCCTCCTGGGGGGGATCATTCCACTGGGACTCGCCCTGGAGCAAACAGGGACCGCCGCCTGGCTGGCCTCTGCGATCATGAAACCGCTGATTGCCATGGGGCCGCTTGCGGTCCTGACCTGTCTCTATTTTGTTACAGCCGTACTGACCTCCATCATGTCGAACAACGCGTCGGCCATCCTCCTGGTGCCTATCGCGTTTTCCGTCGCTGAACTGATGGGAGTGTCTGTCCGGCCGTTTCTGATGGCGATCACCTTCGCCGCGTCGACCAGCTTTGCGACCCCGATCGGCTACCAGACCAACACCATGATCTACGCGCCCGGGGGATACCGCTTTTCCGACTACGCCCGTATCGGTCTGCCGCTGAACATCATCTTCTGGATCGTCACGGTCCTCCTGGCGCCGGTCCTGTGGCCCTTTTAGAGAAAACGGATAACACGCCACCGTTTTATTAAGGAGAGACAGTATGACCCTACAGATGGCCCTCGTTTTTCTGATCCTCGGCGTGACGGTCTTCTTCTTCGTCACCGACACGCTGCGGGTGGACATCGTGGCCCTTCTGGTGATGGTCACCCTCCCCTGGCTGGGACTCATCGAGCCGGCGGAGGCCTTTTCGGGGTTGGCCAGCAACGCCGTCGTCGCGGTGATCGCCGTTATGATCCTGGGGTACGGCGTGGACCGTTCCGGCGCCATCAACCGGCTCGTGCAACCCATCGTTGCGGCCGCCCGGTCCGACGAGAAGCGGCTGATCGGCCTGGTCACCGTGACCGTGGGCCTGATCTCCGCCTTTATGCAGAACATCGGGGCCGCCGCCCTCTTCCTCCCCGCCATGCTGAGGATATCCAAGAGCACGGGGATGCCGGCCTCACGCCTCCTGATGCCCATGGGGTTCGCCGTCATCCTGGGGGGAAACCTGAGCATGGTCGGGTCGACCCCGCTTCTCATCCTGAACGATCTCCTGCGGCAGGGAGGACACCACGCATTCGGTCTCTTCAGTGTTACACCGGTGGGGATCTCAGCACGCAGCTGAAACTGATTGAGCGGTGGCACCTGCCGACGACGATCTACCACTGCGCCATCCCGGCAAAGAGCCCCCTGGCGGGGAAGACCAGGGGCGAGGTCCAAATGCGGGCACAGTACCGGTTGAACCTCCTCGCCCTCGCACAGGGGGACGATGTCCTCTATGCCCCCTGGCGACACACCCCTTTCGCCGCGGGACAACGGCTGGCGATCCTGGGCGACCGAAAAGATCTCAACCGATTTGTCACTGACTATGGTTTGATGTACAGGGAAAGCACAACACCCTTTGAAGACCTGGAAACGGCCGGGCCTGCCGGTTTTGCCGAACTGGTCATCCCCGTCAGAGCACCGATCATCGGGAAAACCCTTCGCGAGATAGTCCTCCGCAAGACCTACGGCGTGGAGCCGATCATGCTCCTCAGCGGTGAACGCGAGGAGCGGGAAAATTTCTCGGATGAGCCCCTCCAGCCGGGAACCGCCCTGATCGTTCATGGCAGGTGGCAACAGATCAGGGCCATGGCGGACAATACCAATTTCGTCCTCGTCACCCCCGTCAAAGCTACGGAGACAACGCCGAAGCCACGACCGATTACAGCACTGATCTGCTTCGCCGGGGCCATCATCCTCGCCCTCTCCGGCCTTCCGATTGCCCTTGGCCTCCTGACGGGGGCCCTGGCCATGATCCTCCTCCGGATCGTACCGATCGATGAGGCTTACCGCGCCGTTCACTGGCACGATCGATGTGGCTTACCGCGCCGTTCACTGGCAAACGGTCTTTCTCCTGGCGGGTCTGATCCCCCTCGGTATCGCCATGGACCATACTGGGGCAGCCCGGTATGTGGCAACTCACATGATGCAGATGATGGAAGGGGGACACCCCATCTGTATCCTCTTCGCCGTCGGTCTCCTCGCCACCCTCCTTTCCCTCGTCATATCGAATGTGGCCGCCACGATCCTCCTGGTGCCCCTGGCGTTGGTCATGGCGGACATGACCGGCATCAGTCCCCGCGGCCTGGCGCTACTGGTTGCCATCTGCGCCTCCAATTCCTTTCTTCTCCCGACGCACCAGGTCAACGCCCTTTTGATGTCCCCAGGGGGATACAAAACGGCCGACTTCATGCGGGCAGGCGGCCCAATAACGATTATCTACCTGACCATATCGGTGTTCTTTGTGTATGTACTGTATGTTTAACGATAGGCAGTTTCATAGGGGGATAACAGGCTATCCCATTATCTAAAAGGAAGGGGGAAAAGAATCATGGCACTTATCACCATGACATCGGGGGTCGGCTGTGGCGGACCGGAGATCGCGCGCCGCGTGGCCGACGAACTGGGAATACCGCTTTATGACGATGAAAAGCTCCAGGAGGAATCCATCGCAATGGGCTTCTCTTCGAAGGATCTGAAGAGCCTCGACGAAAAAGCTCCCGGCTTTTTCACCCGCGTCCTTGAGCTTAAGCCCCAGTCGTATCTTGAACTTCTCGAAGCGGTCGTCTATGAAGTCGCCCGCCGGGGCGAGGGTATCATCATCGGGCACGGCGCACAGTTTCTCCTTCGCGACTTCGGATGCGCCCTCCACGTCCGCCTTTACTCATCGGAAGAGATTCGTCTCGAAACACTCCTCGCCTCCCACAAAATCAGCCGGGGTGCCGCTGAAAAGACCATCCGTTCGGACGATAGCGGCAAGAGGGGATTCATGCAGTATGCCTTCGATATGGACTGGGATGATCCGGCGCTTTACGATCTGATCATCAACAAAGACAAGCTCGGGACTGAGACTGCCGCCGATCTGCTGATCTCTGTCGCCCGGTCCGAGGTCATCGACACCTGTAGCCTTCAGGCCCTGGAGACCATGGAACGGTTCGGCCTGAAAAAGCTGGTCGAAACGTCGATCAAGAAGACAGTCCTCATCCCGAAAAATATCCACGTCGAGGTTACCGAAACGGGCGTAGTAGTCCTCACCGGGATCATCAATCCCCTGGAATCGAAGGACGTTCTGCTCGCTACCGTCAAGGCCGTCCCCGGCGTCACCGAGGTTAGGGAAGATCTGGCGCCGGAGAAAATGCACGACATATAGACCCGTGTAGCGTTATTCCAGGGTGCCCGGGAAGACTCAAAAACCCGAGTAGCGGGCTCGCCTCCATTTTCTTGCTTGATTAAGAGACTCAAACCTGTCAAAACCATTCCCCGAAGGATAGGTGGCCGTCTGTCATCTCAAACCTGTCAAAACCATTCCCCGAAGGATAGGTGGCCGTCTGTCATCCGGGGCAACCCCGGCTGAGTAACCGATATAGAACAGGAGGAAAGGAACAAGCAATGGCGAAGGTTGAATACGAGATGAATGAACGTGTGGCAGTGGTGACAATGAACAGCGGGGAGAACCGGTTTAACTTCCCATTTTTAAGGGCGTTCATGGAGACACTGGATGAGATAGAGCAGAAGACCGACGCGAACGCACTCGTCGTGAAGTCCGCAGACACAAAGATCTGGTCCAACGGCATAGATCTGGACTGGCTCCTTCCGGCCATTGAAAAGGAAGGCCCGGAGGCAATGGACCGATTCCGGCCGGAAATGTACGGCCTTATGAGGCGTATCCTCACCTACCCGATGCCGACCATCGCGGCCATCAACGGGCATGCCTTTGCCGGGGGCGCCTTCCTGGCATTCGCCCATGATTTTCGATTCATGCGCTCGGACAAGGGATGGATCTGCCTCCCCGAAGTGAATATCAACATGACCCTGGGACCGGTCTTTTCGGCCATTGCCCGGCGGGCGGTCCCTCAATACAAATTCGAGGAGATGCAGTACACCGGCAAGCGCCTCACCGCCCAGGAATGCGAGGAGCACCATATCATCATGAAGGCCTGCCCCCCCGATGATTTGATGACCGAAGCGATCACCTTTGCCCGGTCACTGAACAAGGACGGGAATCTTATCGGGAGGATGAAGGTCGAGACCCACCAGAAGATCCTGGAGGTGATCGATGCGGACATAGCGTCTACGCTACGGTAACGAGAGATCGGGCCGGAGGGGACGCGAAACTCATGCGAACAGAGAAATCGCTGATATATTCTTGGGAGGAAACCATCTATGAAGTATGAACAGATTATATATGCCGTTACAGACCGCATCGCCACGATTACGCTCAACCGGCCGGACGTACTCAATGCCTGGACGCCCCTTATGATGCAGGAGGTCCTTCAGGCGCTGGATGATGCCGACAATGACGACTCGGTCCGGGTGGTGATCGTTACCGGTGCCGGGCGGGCATACTGCGCGGGAGCGGATCTGGCCGCCGGAGGATTCAACAATCCTGACGATCCCGAGGGAACCGAACCCTTTCGAGACTCGGCGGGGCAGGTTACCCTGAAACTCTTTAATATGAAAAAGCCCGTTATCGGCGCGATCAACGGCAACGCGGTCGGTGTCGGGATTACCATGACCATGGGCATGGACATCCGGATCGCCTCCGAGGCCGCCAAGAAAATTGGGTTCGTCTTTGATCGGAGGGGAGTGGCCCCGGAGGGATGCTGCACCTACTTTCTGCCAAGGATCATCGGCATCAGCCGGGCCGCTGAGCTGATCCTCACGGGCCGTCTCTTCAATGCCCGAGAGGGGCTGGAGATAGGGCTGTTCAGCCGGGTGACTGCTCCCGAGGAACTGATGCCCACGGCAATAAAGATCGCTCGAGAGATTGCGGACAATACCTCCGCGGTGTCCACCGCCCTGGCGCGGCAGATGCTCTGGAAGATGTTGGGCGAGAGCCACCCTATGAATACCCATATAATCGAATCGAAGGCCTTCGGGTATATGCTGGCCTCCGCCGACACCCAGGAAGGGGTGGCCTCTTTTCTGGAAAAACGTCCCCCGAAGTTCACGATGAAACCGAGCCGGGACATGCCGGCGTTTTATCCCTGGTGGGAAGAGCCGCCCTACATAAATGATTAGGCCCTTAGTTGTAAAGTTCTTGCTGCCTGTGCGTTGCACGCAGACAGGCAAAAATGGAAAAAGAATTAAAAATAATCCCGACCGTATCCGTCGGATATCGTCGGGATAGAAATATATCTTGTTTGGTTCCGGCTTGTCCGGGCTAGAATATCGATCAGTTATATATCACTGGAAGGAGGTAACGATGGAGCAACGTCACCGCACCCTTGAAACCAACGGCATCACCATGCACATCACCGAACAGGGGGAAGGCCCGCTGGTGATCCTGTGCCACGGCTTTCCGGAACTTGGATATTGCTGGAGGCACCAGCTGCCGGCTCTGGCCGACGCGGGATTTCACGCCGTCGCCCCCGATCAGCGCGGCTACGGGCGCACCGACCGGCCCGAATCGATAGAGGCGTACGACATCTTCCAACTGGTCGGGGATATCGTCGGCCTCGTCCACGCCCTCGGGGAGGAGAAGGCCGTTATCGTTGGACATGACTGGGGATCGACGGTCGCGCAACACTGCGCCCTCCTCAGACCGGACATCTTCCACACCGTCATCCTCCTGAGTGTCCCCTTTGCCCCACGATCCTGGAAGAGCCGGAGACCGACGGAGGGGATGAAGAAGCTGCTGGGCGGCCAGGATCTGGAATTCTATATCCTCTACTTTCAGGAACCGGGCAGGGTTGAAAAGGAGCTAGAGGAGGATGTCAGAAAATTCATCCTGGGGTCTTTGTATGCGGCATCCGGTGACCCACCCCTCGACGAGCGCTGGCAATTCTTATTCCCAGAGGGCAAGAGATTTATCGACACCTCCTGCGTCCCGGACATCCTGC
>JAFCZZ010000282.1 GCA_019314085.1 Deltaproteobacteria bacterium
CTCTGTCCCAATATCAGCGAGTGTTTCTCCCAAGGTACGGCAACCTTTCTCATTATGGGGTCCGTGTGCACACGTGGTTGCCGTTTCTGTGCCATCTCCCATGGAAAACCCGGCCCTCCCGATGCGGAAGAGCCCTCCAGGGTTGCCGATGCGGCACGGGACATGGGACTTGGCTATCTTGTTGTCACCTCCGTCACGAGGGATGACCTCTCCGATGGCGGGGCCTCTTTTTTTGCCGAGACGATCACGAGGATACGTGAAGAACTCCCGAAGACACGCGTAGAGGTGCTGATACCCGACTTTCAGGGAGACCCGCAGGCGCTCGCCTCCGTCATCAGGGCCCGTCCCGACGTCCTGAATCACAACATCGAAACGGTGCCACGCCTCTACCCCGCAGCACGCCCCGACGCATCATACCCGCGCTCACTCGCCCTCCTGGGGAGTGTAAAGAAAAAGGCCCCGGAAATACCCGTGAAATCGGGGATCATGCTGGGCCTCGGAGAGACTTCCGATGAGATCAGCCGGGCACTGCATGACCTGGTAAATGCCGGATGCGATATTCTGACACTGGGACAGTACCTCCAGCCTTCGAAAAGAAATCTACCTGTGGAACGCTTCGTTCACCCGGATGAATTTGATGAATGGCGCGTGGCGGCTCTCGACATGGGATTTTCCGGAGTTGTCAGCGGCCCCCTCGTGAGAAGTTCATACCACGCTGGGGATCTCTACCGGGCGGTGATAGAAAAACTTTGACAGGATAACAGGATGTACAAGATATCTTTATCCCGAGCATCCTGTTAATCACGCCTGATTTCTAAGGTAAAATAAATGGAATACAAAGAACTGACTGAGCAAATCATTGGTTGCGCATATAGAGTTTACAATCGAATGGGTTATGGATTTCTGGAATCTGTTTACGAAAAGTGTTTGCTAATAGAACTAAGAAAAAGCGGATTATCTGCTGTATCTCAGGAGCCGATAACCGTATCCTACGAGAATGAAGTCGTTGGTAATTTTGTTGCCGATATCATGGTGGAAAATAAGATTATTTTAGAACTCAAGTCGATAAGACGGATTATTCAAGCACATGAAGTTCAGTTGGTAAATTATCTTGTTGCTACAGGGAAGCCTGTTGGATTGATTATTAATTTTGGTGAACAGGAAGTTGAGATTAAACGTAAACTGAGAAAACTTTGACAAGATAGCATGATATGCAAGATATCTTAATCCTGAACATCCTGTTAATCATGTCTGATTTTTAAGGACTCTGTATATGGAACTGATTTTTAAGGACTCTGTATCAGGAAGTTGAGATTAAACGTAAAGTGAGAAAACTTTGACAAGATAGCATGATATGCAAGATATTTTTAATCCTGAACATCCTGTTAATCATGTCTGATTTTTAAGGACTCTGTATCAGGAAGTTGAGGTTAAACGTAAACTGAGAAAACTTTGACAGGATAACATGATATACAAGATATTTTTAATCCTGAACATCCTGTTAATCATGTCTGATTTTTAAGGACTCTGTATATGGAATGCAAGAAGGAAGAGAATCTGGATCTGTGCAATTGTACGTATGAACCGTGCGGCCGCAAGGGAACCTGCTGCGACTGCTTGAAGTTTCATCTGAAAATGCGGGAGCTTCCCGCCTGCTGTTTCGACAGGGATGCAGAGGGTACCTACGACCGCTCCTTTGAACACTTCGCGCGCCTGGTCACGGAAAAGCGGCTGTAGGATTGATCTTTTTATGAATCGGCGTCCGCCGCGCGCATCTGCTCCATGATCCCCTCGGACAGGGTCGGGTGGGCGTGGATCATCCCGGCGATGTCTCCGGGCGACAGACCTGCCGTCCTGGCCAGAAGGATCTCGTGGATCAGTTCCGTGGCATCATGCCCCACGATATGGGCGCCCAGAATTTCACGCGTTGCAGGATCGTGAAGGGTCTTTATCATCCCTTCGGTCCTGCCGATCGCCACGGCCTTGCCGATACCCCGGTAGGGTAGCATGACCTTCTTGTAGGGGATCTTTCGCTCCTTTGCCACCTCTTCCCTGAGGCCGAAGCTCGCTACCTGCGGTTCGCAATAGACGGCCGACGGTATCGTATCCGGATCAATCCGGGGTTGTGGTCTGCCCCCGGCGATATGCTCAACGGCAATCTCACCCTCCCGTGAGGCAACATGGGCCAGGAGCGGTGTATCTACGACATCACCGATGGCATACACCCCTTGAGCCCCGGTCCGACAATAATCGCCGACCGGGATGAAGCCCTTCTCGGTCTTCAGCCCGATGTTTTCCAAACCGATCTCATCCGTGTTCGGTGTCCGCCCGAAGGTACACAGCACCTTCTGCGCCTCTACCCGCCTCGCACTCCCCTTCTTGTCGGTCAGGTCAACGGTCACCCTTCCGGATTCTTTTTCAAGCGCATTCGCACGCGCACCGGTAATCACATCTATACCGCTTTCCTTGAAAGAGCGTTCGAGAACAGCAGCCACTCGCGCATCTTCAAGAGGCAGGATGTGTTTCTCCATCTCTACCAGGTGCACCCGTACACCGAATCGGTGCATTATATAGGCGAACTCGCACCCAATGGCGCCGCCACCCAGAATGGTGAGGCTGTCGGGCAGTTCCCTGAGAGAGAGAATCCCCGTTGAAGAGAGAACCTGCCCTTCATCAAATTCGAATCCCCCGATCTGCAGGGGACGTGACCCCGTGGCAATGATGATATTTTTCCCTGTAATTTCAGTCGCATCATCAAGCGCCACCCGGCCTTCAGAAACGATCTTCGCGGTGGCTCGGATATGCTCGACCCTGTTTTTCTTCAGGAGATGCTCGACGCCCGCAACGAGGGTTCGAACCGCTTCCCTTGATTGATCGTGCACCTGCCCGTAATCGAACCCTGTGGTGTCAACGGCACACCCCATCTCTTCCAGTTCTAGACGGGAGTGAAAGACCCCGGCCTGGTAAATGAGGTTCTTTGTCGGGATGCATCCCCAGTTCAGGCAGACACCTCCAAGGGTGTTCCGCTCGACGACACAGGCCTTCAGGCCCAGCTGACCGGCCCGGATACCGGCGACATATCCGCCGGGACCCGCCCCCAATATTATCACATCGTATTCATCGGTCTTCGCCATTGTTGCAGCTCCGGTCTCATTTTCCAAAGGTTATGGATTATTGTGCGGTTGAAACCTTCAGAAAAGCACTTATACCCTGAGCGTTCCGATCAGGTCGTGTATATCGTCAAGATTATTCTCCGACAGGTATCGCTCGATACCGTCAACGATCTCGGCGACTACGGATGGATTGATAAAGTTTGCCGTCCCGACCTGGACGGCTCGTGCGCCCGCAATAAGAAATTCGAGGGCATCGGAGGCGTTCACGATCCCCCCCACGCCGATGACGGGGATAGAAACAGCGTTTACTGTCTCCCACACCATACGGAGCGCGACCGGTTTTATCGCCGGTCCGGACAGGCCGCCGGTAATATTCTTCAGGTGTGGCACCCTTCTTTCTATATCAATCGACATTCCGGTAAGGGTATTGATGAGGGAAAGGGCATCGGCACCCGCGGCCTCAACACTTCTGGCGATTTCTGTTATATCCGTCACGTTCGGGGTCAGCTTCACGATAACGGGGAGCCGTGAGACGTCCTTCACCGCCCGTGTCACCTCCCCGGCAAGGAGCGGGTCGGAGCCGAAGGCGACTCCTCCCTTCCTGACGTTGGGGCAGGATATGTTTACCTCAAGGGCATCCACACCCCCGGCATTGCTGAGGATCTGTGCAACCTTCGCGTACTCCTCAATGCTCTCTCCGAATATGTTTGCGACCACTGCGGAATCAATCGTACGGAGATACGGGAGTTTCTTGTCGATGAAGGCTTCCGCCCCCACGTTCTGGAGACCGACCGCGTTGAGCATCCCCGAGGCGGTCTCTATGATCCTCGGCGGTGGGTTCCCCTCCCGGGGCTTCAGTGACAACCCCTTGACAACGATGGCACCCAGACGATTCAGATCGAGGTAATCGACATACTCTTCACCGTAGCCGAATGTACCCGATGCGGACATAACCGGGTTTTTCAGCGTCAGCCCCCCTATAGCAACACCCATTTTGACGTTCATGTACCCACCCTATACACCCCGTCGGTCGCCGGGGATGATCATTCCCCAAACTCGACATCCCTGATATCAAAGACCGGACCTTCCGTGCAGACCCTGACCAGTTCAGAACCATTTCCCCGTACCCTCACAGCACATCCGAGACAGGCGCCGATACCGCAGGCCATCCGTTCGTCAAGAGAGACCTGACAGACACACGATCGGCCCTTCAGCAGTCCCTGCAGATGCACGAACATGGGGCGTGGGCCGCAGGCATAGATTCGAACGTCATCACCGGCGTAGCGATCCATGTCCCGTTGAAAGAGTCCGGTAACAGGGCCGCGGTATCCCCTACTCCCATCATCTGTGCTTATCTCCACCGCGGAGCAGACTTCCTCAAACCTCTCCAGACCTGCAAGTGCCTCCGAGTTTACCGCTCCTATGTAGCATATTATCTCCGTGCCGCGGTTCTCTTCCGCGCAGCGCTGCGCGAGAAACGAAAGGGGTACCACGCCGATCCCGCCAGCTATCAGGAATA
>JAFCZZ010000283.1 GCA_019314085.1 Deltaproteobacteria bacterium
AGCATTTACTGAATTCAAAGATGAACGAATATACAATTTTTTAACTGCATAAGGCAAATTCCAGTAAATAAATGAATTCCCCGCCTCTGTTGATGAGCCGCCCACGATTGTCAGCTCTTGACTGTTCGCTGTTATATTTCCTGCCTGATACTCCACCTTGTCGGCACTGTTGTAAACCTCATTCATCGATGAGGTGCAAATCAGCAGCTTTGGGTCGGTGAACTGTGCAAGAACCTCACTCCGTACGTGGGGTATGCGGGTGAAGCCGAACAGCTGCCACGCCGAGCCGTCCCACACATACGTTCGACTATCGCCGAGGTTGTGCACCATCTCCCCGAGCCGCTCACCCACAACGGGGAGGGCAGAAACGACGCGGGGCTCGAGCTCGATGCTCTTCAAGCTCCGACCATGCTCATCAAACAGCTTGATGTATCGCTTAGTCATCTTTTACCACCTCTTTACACCTCTTTGTACGTTATTGACACAAATATCTTTGCTCCCGTGTCTGTTCCTGACCACTCAACGATGAGGGGTTCATCTACACCACCGAGCACGTTCAGACGCGGAGCAGGGTTGCCGTAAAACTTCGAGCAGTACACTTTATAAACCAGCTTCCCGCTCGTCTGGAACTTTATTGCAATTTCGCCCGCCGAGCTGTCAGTTTGTATAACCGCCGAGCGGGTACTGATGCGCTTTCCTGACGCGGGCGTGAGCAGCGTGTAGGGGCTGCTCACTGTCGATGTATCGAGCTCAACAGTCTCAGAGCTCTCACTTGCGAGCGTATCTACCTCTCTGAGAAAGTCATCACTGCGCATTGTCGTTCACCTCCCCCTCCACGACCACAACGACTTGATGAGCGTTTGTTGTGTCCTCGTTCTTGCAATAGAGCTCTATCGTCTCCCCGCTGCTAAAAACACTGTCATCTGTGAGCTCTATCACCGCGTCATCGCCATAGACGAGCCCGTGTTCGGGGCAGACGTCATAAATACCCCGTCTGACCGAAAGACCTACGAGAAATGCAGAACCAGCGGGGAAGTGGAAGATAACACGCTTTAGCGTGAGGGTCTGAGCGGATTTCACACCGTAGAGCGGTGTTGTGGCCTCTGCTCCCGCCGCTATGTCTATTTTCTTAGCTATCGTGATTACGCTCATTTTGATGCGCCCTCCTGCCCGTTCGTGCAAAAAGGGGGTGGGAAAGCCCCGCTCACTCGTATTCGAAGACCAGATCCACCTCTACCGCTGAGCTGCCCGTGTTTTCGAGCTTTGTGTAGATTTTAGCGCCTTTCCTGACCACGAGGTCGGGTTTCCAGCAGTATTCGAGCGTTGTTCCCACAACCGAGGCAGGAACGAGGGGCTTTGTGTACGGAACGCCCGCAATCTCGATATAGACCTCGACAGCGTTCAGAGATGCCCCCGTTCGCTCGTTGAAGAGCACTTTCCGAATCGTTATGTCCTTGTCGGGCGTCCATTCGTCCTCTGCGGTCGCTGCGGCCTCAATCGTGCCGAATTCGAGCGTTTTGAACGTCGTTGTCATTTTTCACCCCCCGCCCATCATTGCTTCATCAGATATTCGACCATTGCCGTCACGGTGATGCTGAGGTCAGTAAACGATATGTCCGCACCCTTTACGTTCATCGCTTCGACAGTCAGCGTATGGTCGCCGAGTACGTCGATTGCCATATCGGCGAACGAGAACGGCTCCTGCTCGGTCGTGGCAGCGGGCGGCAGCGGCATGCTCTTCACGTCGATGCCCTTCTTGCCCGGTGCGGTTGTGAGAATGTCCAAGGGCTTGCCGTCCAGTTTGAAGATTATCCCCACGTCACCCTCGGCAGCTGAAAAGCCTGAAACGGTTGCTCCGACCACGGAGTTCAGCTTGTAAACCTCGATGGTGTTTGGTGTCAGAGAAATCACTTCGTAGGCAGCATCAGCCGTCCACGTGCCAGCTCCCGAAATCGAGTATGTGTCTGTCAGGTATGTCCTGTAATGCTTGCCCTGCTCGGCGAATCTGCCCGCATACGGCGCCGGAAGCGCTTCTCCGGGCGCAAGGACGCCTATCTGGCCGATAGCACGCATTTTGGCGGCGCTTGGGCCGTCTATGTAGAAGGTCTTGTTTGGCGGCACAACATAGTAAAGGTCGCCCAGATCAAGCGGACCGAGCAGATTTGAGCTCGTTTTGTGCAGAGGGGCTATAGTCGTGAATATTTCGCCCGTTTCCACGCCGTCAATGACCAGCTTTGCCGCGGATGCCGAATCCGTGCCCAGTTTTCGGATTACATAGAAACGGTCGCTCGGCGTCTCGTAAACGCTGCCCTCCACGAACGTCTTGTCCAGCTTGAAATAATCCACCATTCCACTCACCTCCGTTCAGATGCTAAAAGGGAGGTGGGAGTTCATCTCCACGCGCCCTTGAGCGCCTTCAGACCACGCAGGTTCTCAAGCATCCTCTGCTCCATGTCCGCATCCGTGACGGCCGGCATCGCGTCAATCTTCGAAACGTGGTCGAGCAGCATGGGCTGGAAGCCCTTCACGAAGCGATCGACCTTGACCTCTCTCTTTGTGACACCCTCAACGAGCCGGCCGGCACCGATCTGCTCGGCAAAAGAGCCCCATTCTGCCATGTTTGTGGCAGAAAGAGCCTTAGCCCGCCTTCTTTCCTCGATTGCTTCCCTGATCCTCGCTGCCCACTTGTCCTCAGCCGCGATTCCGGCTTCAATCGGGTCCTTCTTCGGTCTTGCGATTCCCTGCCGGTAGTTTGCCTCTCCTATCGCCTTGAGCGTGGCGATCTGCCTCTTCCGCCACTCGTCAGGGGGAAGAATCCTCGTTACCTGTACCATTTTTGTTTCACCTCTGTTTTGTTATTATTCATGGAAAAGTATTTATACTACTCTATTATATAGTAGAGAATGTATGCCGACGATACCCGTGTATTTGAGGGACCGCACGTACTGGAAAGTGTGTGTAGAAGCTGAAAAACTGCAGGTGGGGGCTGGAAAGTTCGTTTCTATGCTCGTAGAGAACTATATAGCGTTTCTGGAAAAAAAGGAGGCAGAAAATGGCAAAAAGGCTGTATAGACCCGTGGGTGAGAGCTATCTGACCGAATGGCTGGGGATAACGTATCCTCCGGGCACGTGGCGCACAAATGTGGCATTGGGAGATGTGGAAGTCCCTGAGACGGTTCGGATGACCGAAGCGGAAGCGAGATACGTGAAAAAGCCGCTGAGACCGCTTGCTGATGCTGTTGTCACACTGAAGGACGAGGTACACCTCGTTGAGGCAAAAATCAGGGAAGACAGGGGAAAAATAGAGCAATTGCTGATGTATGAGTATCTGTTTCCCAGAACGCCGGAGTATCGGGCTCACTGGGGGAAAAAGATAAGGAAGCTGCTTGTTACGCCAAAAGATCAGGGCGGTTTTGAGGAGTTTCTGCGGCGATACGGCATAGAAGTGGTTTATTATCGCCCTCCTTGGATTCAAGAGTATTTGGGGACGCTGCCGCGGCGGCAGCAGCGCGGATACGGAGCGAGTGTGAAGTTCTGAGATTTCGACGGGCGCCGAAAGGGAGGGAGCGCCGCTGTCGTGTGTTT
>JAFCZZ010000284.1 GCA_019314085.1 Deltaproteobacteria bacterium
GGCGGATATGTCTTTGATAACCATTCTGTGAGATATCCCTCGCCGACGAGGCGGGGCTTCCTTCGTCCCATGTGTCATCTATCGATCTCACAGATGATAGAACCTGTGCCGCCGCTGTGCAGGATGTGTACCCCGGAAGAACAGCTGCACCGCCCGGGGGCATGGCCTCCGGAGAGTGCAGGTCTCATTCCTATGTTAGTCCAGTGCTAACAGAGATGATCTCAGAGAGATCAGCGTGTGCAAGAGTGTTTCAATCCTGTGTCAGGCCGACTGTAACACTGTAACATATATGCTTTTCTTCTATATATTAGATAGCCTTATTGACGCGCAGCACCAACAACATACTATGGCAGTAGTACGCATCCACGACTCGACATACCGAATCCTCCTGAAGGAGAAGATGCGGTATCTGGAGCAGGGAGTGAACAAGCCGCTCACCCAGCTGATCGACGTGGCGATACGGACAGCTTATGGGGACGGCGTCTCCGTGAAGGGCGGTGAGGAAGAAAAGCCCGATCATGGCAGTAGTACGGTTCTCACCTCACGCCCGACGCACACACAGGAGTGATCAGAGTGACTCACACTCTATGTAACACTATACGCAGTACCGGTCTAAAGAGTTTTCTAATTCCTTTTGACCACCAGGCCCGGGGGCTGCCACCAGCCCGCCACTGCCCCTACGCGGTCAGAGACCAGCGGGGAGACCTGAATTGTCTATTCTATGATGGCAGCGTTGGTTACTGCTCTCCTGATCTCTGCCCCCGGTTGAACATGAGGCGCCGGAGGAGATCGAGCAGCTCGGGGGGTGGTATCGACCGGGCGCTCCTCAGACTGAGCGGCAGGAGGCGCGGGGGATGAAGGAGATCATACGGACCCTGCGGATCCTGGTCCCTCCGGGCGGAGTGTTCGAGGTGCGGGGGGTGAAGCCCCGCCCGATATCGGGCTACTTCGATGCGGACCACCTCGACGAGGCGGCCCGGCAGATCGAGGCGCTGGACGCGGCGGGGACGGTCGAGGGGCTATATATCACCCTCAACGAGGTGAACCCCGACCTTCTGGCACGGCGGGCGAACCGGATCGTTACCCGGTTACCTCCCGGCGCCCCCACGACCGCCGACGGCGATATCGTCCGGCGCCGGTGGTTCCTGGTGGACATCGATCCCGTCAGGCCATCGGGGATATCCTCCACCGACGGGGAGCACGACCGGGCGCTGGATACGGCCCGGCGGATCGCGGGCTTTCTCACGGAGTTCTGCGGTTTCCCGGACCCGGTCATGGCTGACTCCGGGAACGGCGCCCATCTCCTGTACCGGATCGACCTGCCGAACGACGAGGTCTCCACAGCCCTCATCACCCGGTGCCTGCAGGCCCTCTCCGCCGTTTTCGGGGGAGACGGTATCGAGATCGATACCGCCGTGTCCAACGCCGCCCGGTTATGCCGCCTCTACGGCACGGTCGCCCGGAAGGGTGACAGCACCCCGGACCGGCCGCACCGACGATCAGGGATCCTCGAGGTACCGGAGCCGGTCGAGACAGTGGCGCGTGAAAGCCTCGACCGGCTGGCAGACCTGGCGCCGGAAGAGGAGGAGGTCCGGAGGGATACGGAAGCCCGGCGGTGTGGAACGCGGGAGTTCGACCTGGCGGAATGGATGGCGGAGTATGGAAGCGCTCTGCCGGCGTATCGGGAGAAGCATAAGGCGCCGTGGCGCCATCTCTACGTCTTCGATACCTGCCCGTGGGACCCATCACACCGGGACCGATCCGCCTGGGTGGGGCAGCTCTCGCATGGTCCACTCGCTGCGGGATGTCACCACAACTCCTGCAGCGGCAGGGGATGGGAGGACCTCCGGGAGCTGGTCGAGCCGCGGGCGGAGAGGCGGAAGCCGGCGGCACGGGAGGAGCCGCGGCCGCCCGCAGAGACGGGCGGGGACGCAGACTATCATCTGACGGACGCAGGAAACTCCGAACGCCTGGTCCGGTTATACGGCGACGATATCCGGTACTGCGCCCCGCTCAGGAAATGGTTTGTGTGGGACGGGCGGCGGTGGGAGCCGGACGAGACGGACCGGATGCTGGATCTGGCGACACAGACCGCAAAATCGATCTTTCACGAGGCCGCCGCCGCCCCGGATAGCGAATCTCTCGCAAAATGGGCGCTGCGATCAGAATCACTCGCGGCACGGCGGGCGATGATCGACGGCGCAACATTCATGGTGCCGGTCCGCCCCCGCGACCTGGACGCACACCCGTATCTGTTCAACTGTGAGAACGGCACGCTGGATCTCACAACCATGACACTCCGGGAGCACCGGAGAGAGGATCTTCTCACCAAGATGGCCGGGGTTCGGTACGATCCGGACGCGACCTGCCCCATGTGGATCGAGCACCTCAAAATGGTGTTTGCCGGGAACAGGGAGATGATCGACGCGTTCCAGGAGGTGTGTGGATACTCGCTCCTGCAACATAACCCCGAGCAGGTGATGTTCATCCTGTGGGGTGACGGCCAGAACGGTAAATCGGAGACGGTGAAGACGATTACCCGCATAATGGGTGACTACGCCGTCAATATCGAGGCGGAGACGCTGATGGTATCGAGGCACGGCGACAGCGGCCGGGCACGCCCCGACGTGCTGCGGCTACGTGGCGCACGGTTTGTAACCGTTACCGAACCGGAGGCGGACGCGGTCCTGTCCGAGTCACTGGTAAAGGCGTTCACCGGCGATCGTGTCGTAACCGCCCGGCCGCTGTACGGCAACCCGATCGAGTTCCAGCCCGGAGGGAAAATATTCCTCTGCACGAACCACAAACCAAAGATCCGGGGGCGTGATACGGGGATATGGCGGCGGATATGGCTGTTTCCATTCAATGTCACAATCCCATTTGAAAAACGGATCCGTGACTACGGCGACATCCTCTATGAGCGGGAGGCCGCCGGGATCTTCAACTGGATGCTCGAAGGTCTCCGGCGATACATTGAGCAGAAGGGGCTCAGACAGCCTGACGCTGTGAAACGGGCGACGCAGGACTATCGGATCGAGATGAACCCGGTGGGGCGGTTCATTGCGGAACGGTGTGTGGTCGATCCGCGGGAACGTGTGGAGAAAGGCGACCTCTACGCCGGGTACAGGGAATGGTGTGAAGAGATAGGATGGCGGCCGATATCGAAAAAGCGTTTCGGCGGGTTCGTTGCAACCATGTTCGACGAGGCCCGGGGAGGGAACAAACGGTACTGGGTCGGGCTTCGCCTGAAGACCGCGGCGGAGATTGAGAACGAGGACGCCGCCGTTGAGAGGCAGACCGGGATCGACGACCACGACGGATCAGGGTGTGACACATGTGACACATCTGCCCAAACTTTTCCCTATATAGGAGAGACTCAAAAAGTTTGGGAAAATGTGTCACATATGTCACCGGAGGAGAACACTATTAAACAACCCCCCGATGTTAGTGCAGGTGCGTTTACCCCTCCGGACTCCTCCCCCCGGGACGGCGATCCGACAGAGAAGGTATGGGTCGAGGTCAAGGACCGGATCCGGAACGAGTTCACGGGTGCCGACGGCGCAACCTACGGCCCGTTCCCAAA
>JAFCZZ010000285.1 GCA_019314085.1 Deltaproteobacteria bacterium
GAATTTAAAAAGTGGCACGATTATTCCATTACTAAAGGCCGAAAGAGAAAAACTAAGGAGGACATAAATCATGAAAAGAACATTACAGACATTGATCATGGCGACTTTTGTGGTACTGACCACCGCTTCTTTCGGCTATGCGGAATATGTGGCAACCAACGCGGCTAACTTCCCCTACTTCCATCTCGGATGCCTGATTGTCGGTGGGATGATCATCACCTCTCTGAAGCACAAGTACTCAAAACTGTATCTCAGCGAGGCAGTCGGTTCTTTCGCGCTCTACGCGGTCCTGGTAGCCCTCTTCACGGCTCCGGTCGTCAACGCGCTCAAGACCATCGTAAGCTAGAGTTTATAACAAGTTTAGGAAAGGAGGACACGATCAATGATAACCACACATCATCACAGCTCGCTGAACTTGAGATCGAATCTTTCTCAGATATTACAGATAAGCGTATGGGGGTTTGTCATCGTCGCCTCCTCGTTTATGTTCCTCTATGTCGGTCGCTGGATAGATACCAAGTTCAACACCGAGCCCAGTTTCATGTTCGGTCTCTTCCTCCTGGCCATTGGCCTGTGCATCTGGAGACTCTACGGGGAAGCACGACTCAACATGGAACGGCAAAAAAAAGAACGTCGGTAACCAATACACAATAACCAATAGAAAGCCCCCGCCTTGCCAAAAGACGGGGGCTTTCTTGTCTCAAGACTCAACCGCTAAACCCCATCAGATCACGGAAACAATTTGTAACGACGGACCGAATATGCTACTGAGACCCGTAGCTGAGTGCTTTGTTATCTATAAACAATCCAACCGTCACCCGCAGAAGATGAAGAATGCCGTCCGAATCACCTGTATAGCGCTATCCGTACTCGCCCTCGTGTATCTCTTCGATTGCCGGGCATGGGCCTCCGAACGGGTCATCGAGAAGATCAGGTTCGAAAAGCTCTCCCTCACCGAAGAGAGAGTCTCCTTTAAACTGGGCGAATATGCCCCCCCCAGGGTCTTCGGGCTCGAGGGGGAAAAGGGCCGTCTGGTCTGTGATTTCTTCGACACAAGGATCAAGAGAGGTATTTCCCGCACCATACAGACGGATGGGAATCTGATCCTTCGCATCCGGGTCGGGCTCCATACCGCCCCGAAACAGAAAGTCCGGGTCGTCATGGACCTGGCCCCGTTCGATAAGGATTATACGGTAGAGCAGCATTTTTACGAAAACAACGTATTCGTCGTTACCGTACTCCTCAGGTGACGACCTGTATACCGGATGAATTGAAACTCCTGTCTCACTCAAGCCTTTTCACGATCACCCGTTCAATCTCCGCGGGGGTGAGCTCCACCGGATTGTTCTTGTTTCCCGTCTTCCGAGCAACCTCAGCACAGTCTTTTCGGGAAACTCCGTAGGTACTCAGGCGCGGGATATCCAGCTCTTCAACCCACGCGTGCAGGGTTTCGACCAGCCTGTCTCAAAAAAGATCCCTATCTTTGACACGGTATGTGCGCCCCGCAAAAAGCGCCCCGACGCGGGCATACTTCTCCAGGGCCGGAGATTCTCCTCCGCGCTCCCGCAGGGTCCCGATGGTCTCCTCCGTGGCTGTCCCCAGGAGCGTACCGCATACGACACCATGCGGAATATCGAACATTCCCCATATGGAAGCAGCGAGGCCATGCACAACACCCAGCCCCGCGTTTGCGAGACAGATCCCGGACATCAGTGAGCCGTACGCCATTGCGGCACGCACCGCCGTGTCACCGGCCCCCTCGCCGCAGGCCGAAAGGAGCGAGTCCCCAACAAAACCGAGGCCGCTCAGGGCGAGCGCATCCGTCATGGGACTTGCCTTTGTGGAGACGTAGGATTCCAGGAGCTGCGTACAGGCATCAAGACCCGTTGCCGCCGTGACAGCGGTCGGACAGGAAAGGACCAGCTCCGGATCGACGACGGCCAGATCGGGGATAAAGTTGTTATGACGGATGGACCGCTTATATCCGTCCGGCCCCACGCGGCTCAGGACGGCATTCTTGGTTGCCTCGCTGCCGGTCCCCGAGGTCGTCGGCACCGCGATGTGCGGGAGCACTGATCCGTTGTGCTCTCTGTCACCGATCCCCTCCATAAACTCTGTGACGGAGCAGTCCTGGGTCATCATCGCGGCCAGGGCCTTCCCCGCGTCAATGACGCTCCCGCCGCCGATCGAAAGAACCAGGGTAACGCCTCTCCCCCTCAGCGCCGCGATCGTCTTATCGATCAATTCAGGAGATGGTTCTCCCGAGACCCGGACCCGTTCACAGACAATGCCCGCCTTCTGTATCTGTCCCTCGATTCGCTTCCACGCGCCGCTCTCCTCAAGCGATGATCCCCCGGTAACGACCAGGGCCATCCCCCCAATCGCTTTCATCTCCCCGGCGATGAGGCCTCTGGTCCCGGCCCCGAAGATAATTCTGGGCACGGATATAAATTGAAAATCAGGTATCATCATTTTTCCATTCCGGTGACGTGAAGGGGCTGCTTTTTCGGCGTCCACTCCAATGAATAGTCCGGCTTCATCCCATGGAGTGCTGTGCACCTCAGGTAAAAGCAACCATTTCCTGCCGCTCCTCATCCCACATTTTCAGTCGAACACAAGAAAGACTTTTTGCGATTGTGAGTGGCGCTTTGGCCTGCAGGGCCGGAACGGCATCGTAACACCTCTTCAGGCGATAGTTGGGGATTCGGGGACTCAGATGGTGGACATGGTCGTAGCCGATGCTGCCGGAAAACCAGCGCAGGACAGACGGTAATTTATAGAATGAACTTCCTTCCATGGCGGCGCGCAATGGTTCCCACTCGTCGTCGCGTGCCCAATACCCCCCCCGGAAACTGATGCTGCACGTAAAACATCCAGATCCCCGCCGCCCCCGCAAACCACAACACCGGCACCTGGATCAGGAGGTACGTCCGCCATCCAATAAACCGGGCGGCAACCAAAGCCACGATGACGATGAGCAGATCTGTAAAAAGAACGCTCATGATTTCCTTCCTCCTCACCCTTCGCGTCGGAAACCGGTTACTGAGCAGAAAGTTGAACACCGCTCCCAGTCCGATCAGCACCACGGGGTTACGGTAGAGCCTGTACAGCAATCGTGTCCACTTCAATGAGTCCTCATATTCCTTGAGTGTCATGGTCCAGATATCGCCGAATCCCCTCGTATCGAGATTCGCGTAAGCCCCGTGGTGCCGAAGGTGGCTGAAGCGCCAGTCTTCAAACGAAGTAAACAGCAACACCCCGAGGAGGTAGCCGAAGAATGTGTTGGTCCTTTTCGACGTGAATAATGAACTGTGCACACAGTCGTGAAATAAGATGAATATGCGGACAAGAAACGCAGCGGCGGGCAGGGCGAGAATCAGAGTCAATGCGTACGAGTAGCCGAGCTGAATCGACCTGATCATCAGATACCACAGGAACAAGTACGGGACTAACGTGTTTATTAACTGCCAGGCAGCTTTACGGCTGTCGGAATTCCGGAATGTTGCCAGTTCCGGATACCAATCGGGCCACATGCGGCCAGGGGTTCCCTTTGCTTCACTGCCGCCCTTCCTATCCGATTC
>JAFCZZ010000286.1 GCA_019314085.1 Deltaproteobacteria bacterium
GATGAAAGACCTCCCCGGCCCCACGGTTCTGGTACCGTATGGGTGTGGAGAGGAAAACCTGCTCCGTGCCGCCGGCATATGCGCCCTCTACAGCCACGCCCCCGGCGATTTGAAGACCGTTGTAGAGTGGTGCACGGGAGGGGCTGCCCAGTATGTTGAGATAATGCCCGCAGAGGAAAAAGGGGTGCGAGGGCTGATAATTTGAGGAAGGGCTTTTCCGGACATCTCTTTTCCACGGTGTCCGAGCAGTCTTTACGGCATCAAGATTCTCAGGACCCGCTGCCGTATAACCGTCAAAAACTTATGGAAAACTGTTGATAAAAAGTGTAGTTACTCCTGTAAGGGGTACTTTGCCTACACTACATTGGAGGGTTAGATGAAAATACAGTTCAATCACAAGAGGGGTCTTTTGCGGGCGGTGTTCCTGGCGTTCATCCTTTTGGTTGTATCGATAGGCCCCAATACCGCCCGCGCGGCGGATAACGAAACCTACAGGAACCTGAAGCTGTTTAACGAAGTACTCAATATGGTGGAAAGGAACTATGTGGAGGAGATTGACTCCAAGGTCGTTATCCAGGGGGCCATACAGGGGATGATAAAGTCGCTGGATCCACACAGTGCCTTTATGACTGCCGAGCAGTACAATGATTTGCAGGCAGATACAAAGGGTGCCTTCAGCGGTTTGGGTATTGTCATAACCATGCAGGATGATATCATCACCGTTGTGGCACCGATAGAAGACAAACCGGCATTTGTCGCCGGTGTCAAGGCAGGAGACAAGATAACCAAGATAAATGGCGAGACAACGAAGGATTTTACCATCATGGATGCGGTGCACAAACTCCGCGGGAAGAAGGGGACAAAGGTAACCATAACAGTTGTTCGTGAAGGTGAAGATGATCCGATACCTTTTGATATTATAAGGGATCTTATAGAGATAAAGAGTGTAAAGCACAAAATATATCATGGAGATATCGGTTACATCAGGATCTCGAATTTTCAGGAAACAACTGCGGACGAGCTCAATGAGGCCCTCACGAAGATAGGCGCCGGGGATGCTCCCCTCAAGGGGCTTGTTCTGGACTTGAGAAATAATCCGGGGGGACTTTTGAGCCAGTCGGTAGAGGTATCGGACGCATTTCTCAAATCGGGAGTCATCGTATCATCGAAGGGAAGAACAAAGAACAGCAGAAGGATATCCGAGGCCAGAGATGACGGAAACGAGCCCGAATCCCCTATCGTTGTCTTGATCAACGGTGGAACCGCCAGCGCTGCGGAGATTGTATCGGGAGCACTCCATGACAACAAAAGGGCTATACTGCTGGGTACTCGGACCTTTGGGAAGGGGTCGGTGCAGACCATTGCCCCCCTGAAGGATGGTTCGGCGCTCAAGCTGACCATTGCAAAGTACTATACCCCCGACGGGGAATCAATCCAGGCCAAGGGAATCGCCCCTGATATTGTTGTTGAATATGCGGAGCCTGTTGCCGATACCAAAAACAGACCCAAGCGACTCAGGGAAAAGGACCTGAAGGGGCACATAGAGGGTGAAAAGGAAGAGGGAGTAGACGAAAAGGCCGGCAGGGAGATAGCGGATCTCAAAAAGGACAATCAATTGAGGAACGCACTAAATCTGTTGAGGAGTTGGGATGTTTTCAAAAAGATGTAAGACTGCTGGAAATCCAGAGATAAAACGCATCGTGTCGAGTGTCTGTATACTATCAGGGTGAAGAAAAGAAGACCATATTCAAAGAAACCGGCACAGGGTAGTGCGGTTCGTTCAAAGGGAAGGTCTCTTGCGGGCTGGATATGCATCCTTGCCCTCATCGGCGCTGTGGCCTCTGCGGGATATCTGTTGTATCATCGGAGCGGCAGTGAGACCTCGAAGATGCCTTACACGTATGAGAGAGGTTCTGTAGGTAACCTCGAGAAACAGGAGGGCACAAGGCCGAAAAAGAGAGCGCGCAAGCAAGCCGGAGCGGAGAACAGGGTAGCCTTTGTCATTGACGATATGGGATATGATGTATCGATTCTAGATCAAATCCTTGCGATAGATGTCCCCATAACGATCTCCATTCTTCCTTACCTTCCGCATTCAGTAGAGGTTGCCCGCCAGGCGCACAGGGCGGGGAGAGAGGTGTTGCTCCACCTGCCGATGGAACCGTATGGCTATCCCGAGAGGCGTCCGGGGAGCGGGGCGCTCCTGCTGCAGATGGATGACAGTGAGATAAGGGATCAACTGGAAGAAGATATACTGAATGTTCCCCATATATCGGGAGTCAACAATCATATGGGGTCGAGATTCATGGAAGATGAAGGGAAGGTGACGCTGGTGCTCCAGGGTCTCAAGAGAAGGGGGCTCTTTTTCCTGGACAGCCTGACAACGAAAGACTCCAAGGGAATGGCGGTAGCGAAAAGGATAGGCCTGCCACACGCCGGGAGGGACATATTCCTTGATAATGATTGTGATTTTGAAGAAGCAGTCAATATATTGCACCGCATTGTTGAAAAAAAGGATATATGGGAAACCATAATAGTTATTGGGCATCCGCATGAAAGTAGCGTACGGGCAATCGGCGCGGTGGTGCCTGTCTTCCGGGATAACGATATCCGTATTGTTCCCCTGTCCGATCTGATCGAATAAAAGCGGGAGTGCCCGTCAAGATTTCGGCCATGGATTTCCCGATATGCAGGGGTCGCTGTGGACAGGGAGGGGACCCCTCGGCGTGAAAAGGATTGTGTCTCCTCCAAACAAAAAGCGGATCGGAGCTTTTGCGAAGGTACTGAAAACAAGACATGAAGATCATATACACGGCGAAAAATATATTTCTTGTAATCCTGCCCCTCTTTCTTATAATGACCTGTGCCCCTCTGCCGTATGAAGACCAGACGAGAGCGGAGGGCCCTCTGTCGGAAGGGTATTATCACTACTCTCGAGGCGTGCTTTTCGCGATTGACGGAGAGATTGACAGGGCCGTTGAAGAGTATGAGAATGCCCTGGGAGTTGATCCCGAATCCCCGTATCTCATGACCGAGCTTGCCGCACTCTACATAAAGAGAAAAGAGATGGACAGGGCGGTCACGCTATTGGAACGGTCTATCACATACGCCCCGGAATATGTAGATTCCCTTATCCTGCTCGGAGGTCTGTACGGTAATCTTAAAAGATACGAAGACGCTATACATGCATATAAAAAGGTTATCGGTATAGACCCCGAAAAACGAGAGGCGTACCTCTTTCTCAGTCTCTTCTACCGTGAGAACAAGGAATATGAAAAGGCGGTAAGCATCCTGGATGATCTCCTTAAAACAGACCCCTCCAGTCTGATGGGCAGCTATTACCTTGCCAAGACATATGCCGCGATGGACAGGTATGACGAAGCTCAGATGTGGCTCCAGAAGTCCTTGAATATCAAACCGACATTCAGGCCGGCGCTGATGGATCTGGGGATGCTGTACCGGTCCCAGGATAAGAATGACGAAGCTATAGCGATCTATGGGGATTTTATCCGGTCCAATCCGGCCGATGTTCAGGTGCGATTTGAACTGGGTAATACCCTTATGAAGTCAAAGAGGTATG
>JAFCZZ010000287.1 GCA_019314085.1 Deltaproteobacteria bacterium
TGAACCGCCAACACTTGTGAGATTGTCATCAATGCCATAAGTTTTTATATCCTTCCTACGCTGCTGGTTTCTTAATCGTCAGTGAAATCTCAAGCCAAGTCGTGCCGGTTCCTTCGCCGTCGATATCGACCCTAATTCTATCACCCGTGGTTAGGTCATCTTCATTCTCGTCGATATCAACAGGCGCAACGGCGTCGGTGCTGTCTTTCTCGTTGGCGTCGATGGTCAACTTGGTTGTAAGGATGTCCGCCGATTGGGTGAAGTTGTATAGGTCAATCGTAACCAACCCCGTGCCAGCAACTATGTTACCAATTACTTCGGTGATTTCCCATCCATTGAAGCGTGCCGGTATTCTCGTGAAGTAGGCCGCTCCGTCGCTGGAGGCCAACGGTGCTGACCCATTCACCAAGCACGTAAGCGTTCGCTCGCCCCATTGGCTCTGAGCGTGCGCCTCAGGGGTCAAAGTTCTAGTTGTAGCTTCGCCGGTGGTGGCTTCTCCCGATGTGGCGTTCTCCTGAATGCCGGCCACGGTTGCGCTCGCCGCCACCAGTAGGGCATCGATGTTTCCAGACGCCACGGTTCCAAGAACGGTAATCAATCCGCTGTTGAGCAGGTTCCCAACCGTGATGTACATTGAGTCGGGAACGCCTGAGAAGTCGTCGATAATATAAAGCCCATCCGTTAGAATGGGAGATACTAGCTCGTCTAGCTGTGTTACTTTTTCGTTTGCCATTATTTTTCCTAGAATGATAGCAAGGTATCTGCCCTGCCGTAAATCGTGCCATCAGGTGTCGCCTCATAACCTAGCATATCGTCAACTAATGGGTTACTCGTCGTCAACGCTGTGTCGGGGAACCACGCCAAGCTAGGCGCAGAAAGACACTTCCACCGAAGGATTGGATAGGGAGCCTGGAGCATGAAAGATTTCTCGTTGGCGATTGATGCCACAAAATCCGCCGGTATAACATAGTCATAAAATCTTATGTCCGCCGCTTGGCCGTCTATCCCGCTCCCCTCGTAAATGTCATTTAGGTCGCAATCGTACCGGTCGGGTTGATGTTTGTTTCTAGCGACTGAGAAACCCCATCGATGTAAATCGAGGGGTCGTTTGACAACGAAGTTCTATCATAAGACACAGCGTAATGTACCCATGTACTCAGTGAAGGAAACGACGAATTAGTTGACCAATCGCCATTTGTCCCGCTTGCTTGCTGAAAAAACTGAACGGCCTGGTCGCCGGCGTGGGCGGGAGCCCCGTCGTTGAACAAAAGTGCCCACCCGATTACGCTGGCGTCGGTCTTATCAAACAGGGAAACATACGAGCCGGACGGAACGCTATCAAAGAAAAACCACCCCATCCATGTCATTAGGGGTATGTCTTGAATTGCTGCGAAATCGAGGACTTTTATAAGCCCATCACTAGCTGTATTCTCAATCGGCATTTGCCGCTCCCGAATAAAATGGTTTTAGTAGATATTCCATCTCGCATCGACCGCTCAACACACAGGCATAATAAGACGCATAAAACTCCTCATACCCGCCCCAATCAACACCGGTCAGTTTGGTGGAGAAATGATTGCCATTCACACCAGGGAAACGGCACCAGAATGGGGACACAGAAACAAACTCGTCAACTGCCAATCGGAACTCCTCGCCTTCGCTTAGATAGCCACTCCATTCGCTAACAGCATGCCCCAATTCGTGGAGGCAGTTCTTTTCGCTGTGACAAACAAAAGCACCATTCCCCAGATAGACGCCGGAGCCAATTGCAACCCCACCATAGAACGGAGCCGCCGGCTGTGGAGCCACGGAGACGGATAAAACGAAAGCTACGAGCAGGAAAGCGAGTTTTACTTTAGTTATCATGTTTTGACCCTATCATGTTGCTAGGTCGAAGTCAACGGCAAGCGAGGTCAAAGCCAGTAATCCTACGTTGGCCGTGTCGCTTCCGTCATCGCCATTTCTTACCAGTAAAATCTCAGTCCAGTCATTCGCCACCACGGTGTCGTTATTCGTCAACACGATTGCGAAGTCGCCTTCTGTCCCGATAGCATCAGGAACCCTCTCGGCCACTTGGTTGACGCTATCGAACCCGATTGCCGTTCTGGAAACTAGGCCGGACGACACAGCCGTCATGTATGCCTCAAGGATTGCGTCGTCATCCGAGTTGACACCGGTCATGTAATAGCTGCCGACCAGGGTTGCGGACACACCATAGCCTCGAGGCCAGCGGCAAGTGAACCCTCGCCCTTGGTCTGATGTTCCGATAAATGTGAGAATTGGTATCTCTGGCTTGTAGGTGTCGCCGGTTGCACTGGTGACGCTCGTCGCCGGAGCCACTGGAAGGCCGGTGATAGCATGCGCCTCGTAATCAGGCCAAATGTTCTGGCGGAACATACTGTTTATGGCGTTGTCATTGTTGACGAGTTGGTTCCAATCGCTCTGTGAAATGACGTAGCCGGTGATGTGGGTATCTGGAGTTGTAAATGCCATTAGGTCTTGTAACCTCTTTTAATATTTTCAGTAACTAAATGGTCGATGGTTTCTCCCAAGTGAGGCAGATAATTCCGCTCTTTCCTGCGTGGCCGACCAGCGAGCAATTCACGCACCCGTGCGCCTTCCATCCAGTTCACGTTATAGGCTCGAAGCGATTGAGCGACGTTCTGACAATCGATACAAAACACGAACGGTTCCATGAAATCAATCGGCATGTTGCATTTGCAAACAGGGTCTGGGCACCGCACATACCACCGCCCTTGGCTTACTGCTATCTTCAAATCAGTCGTTGGATGCTCCCAATTAGGCCGGAGCGGAACGCCGATGTTACTTAGCATCCATGTGACCCATTGGCGATATCCAAGTTTCTTACACCAAGCGTTCTCGTCTGATATCCCGATAACCGCAAACTTGATACTGCATGGAACGCAGTAATCCTCGCCGCTCGAAATAATAGTAGAGCAATCTGTGAACGCACATCGCTTAGTTATTACAGTGTTTTTATTCATCCTAAAATCCTAATCCGGTGTCAACACCGAGGGCTGATGTACCTAAAATCCAAAAAACCATTAGACCCGCACGACGGGGAATAATGTCATAGCTGACATACTGGCCAGCAATAATTGTGAACCGATAACCGAGTACGAAAAAGTCGTCATCAATCGCCGTTTGGTCTTCAGTAAGAGTAAACCTGTCGCCCATTTCCAACGCCAGGAAACCGTACATTCTCATGCTGTCACGGTTGGCTATGAACGAGACGCTATCGACTGTTTTAGCTTTCTCTGCTGATGGGTCGCTTACCTCGGACAAAACTTGCGAGGCAAATCCCTCGGCTGACGACGGGGTTCCGACCAGCTTCATATCAATCATCGTCGGGAGCTTGCCATACTATAATTGGCTTGCCTCGTCCTCAACGATGGTTTCGATTTGTGCGTAGTCGTAAACGCCGTCGCCTCTGAACTGAAACTTCTGAACCCAAAACCCTTCGTTGCCTGAGTTCCTTATGGTGTATTCTGCGTCGCCTGTCCCGAAGCTAACAGTCACAACCATGAACGCTTTTAGGTCGTCCCCGCCGCCGCCTTCTTCCGCTGTCGCCTGGTAGTCTGTTCCTTCTGCTGGCCTAACCATAGTTGTCGTTTGGCCTTCGACATAAATAACCTCAGGCTGACTGTAAAGAACAGTAGTCGCTCCGCTGTCAACAACCGTTGGGTGGACTTTAGCCTTGACATAGTTGCTCAGCCATTTCCCCTGACTGACTTTCATTTTATACATATTATTATCAAAGTCTGCCGCTTGCGAAGCATTGAGAACAATTCGGTCGCCATCCTCTTTTAGTAAGTAGTCGCCGTCTTGTTTCAGCAAAAAACCGGCCGATTGCGCCGACATAGGTAAATTCGTCGGTTCCTGAATTGACGAGCGAGTGTAACGGTTTTCAGCAACGACTGTCTCTCCGCCGGTCTGGTCACCTTTCACGAAGTAATAACTAGCCTCCGATATAATACCTTTCTTGATTTCGGCAATGGCTTTCGTTGTCGTTGACACTGTGTTGAATATGGCAGGGAAGGTTTCCTGCCCCACGGAATAAGCCACCGCCAGCGGAGCGAACGCTAAGTTCGAGTCGATAAGCGGAAGCATTTCATCCAGCCGTTTGTTCGTCGCCAGTTCGAGCAAGGAAACCTCATGCGCACCGACAACAGCCATCCAGTCTTTCACGAACACGGTCGTCATTCTGGCTCCCTTTGTACCAGGCAAAGGATTGACGCCACCAGCCGGAATGCGTCCATAAAACTTATAATAAGTTGCCCCCTCAAACACGAATGATAGCCGGCATTTATTCCCGACGCCAAACCCTGCCTGGGCAGAGACGTGGCCAGGGGAGTACTTTCCGTCAGCATTATTGAGGGCAAACCGCATCTGACCAACCATAGCCAGTCTAGACATAGGACTGTTACGCTGAATACCCCTCGACACCATAGGCCGAGGGGTTGAGGCCACTTCGCTTGATACGTCAAAGCGGTCGCCCATTTCCTCGAGGGCGAATGTTAGCTCGTCAAACTTGTGCGTCAGAGCCGCCAAGTCGGATTTGTCTTGCTTTTGCTGCATACGTGTTTTGACGTCAACCGTCTCTCCCGACTGTACATTGATAGGAAAACTGTCGCCTGGATATCCTGGAGGCACAACGCCAGACAATCCAAACTGGCCGCCGGTACCTTCTGGCCTATAATCCGTTTTTTTACCCAACCCTTCCGGGGCGGCTTTACCGTAAGCCATGCTATTCTTGAAAATCTCAATATTCGTTGTCGTGTGAGTATAGGATGACGACCACGCCCTGCCGTTTATCATTTCACCCGCCCTTCGTGCCTTATCCATTCCCAAGGCCGCCGCATGGCTGCGCTCCGCCACCTTACCCCAACTCTGCTGGTTGTGGGCGAGATGTCTGTCTAATTCTTCCTGAACGACAAAGCCGTCCTGAACGATAGCCAAGTATTGTTCATCGTTGATTATTCCTTGCTCCCATTGCTTATTCAGGAGGCCAAGGTTTTTCACGTTTTGCATTTGCTGTTTCAACTCTTCTTTTTCGGCTTCGGTCAATTCCTCGGTCGCCAGCTTCAAAGCCAGTTTCATTTCCGCTGCGTGGGTTGCGCTCTCAGCCATTTTGTTAAGCTGCCCGTTCACCATGCCGGCGAACTGTTGCTCTAAATCCAATTTGTCTGTCAGGTCGCTAACCGCTTCGCCAAAGTTCCACGACTTATCTTCTGATGAGTCAAGGGCTGCGTTCAAATCTTCTGCCGCATCCCTCAAATCAACGAAGGCACTGTGTCCTAACGGTATCTTTGATTTTGCAACGTACTCCAACGCTTCGCCGGTGTCGAGAATGGCTCCCGTGGCGGTTACCCATTTAGCCTGGAATAATCGCTTATCGAGTAACCCATCCGTCTCTGCTTGAGCCAAGATAGCCATCCGTGTTACGTAGTTCAAAGCCCCACCGAACTCCTCCGCCGTCGATATGTTAGCGAGGAAAGCGTTCTTGTAGTTCTCTATTGCAGCGGTGGCGATATCATACTTATCAGTTGCGGCTTCTGTGTTCCCTCCGACCTGGTCGATTAACGTTCCGCCGGCCTCGAGGACGGCGTTCAAGAGAGCCTGTTGCTTTTCCGCTGCAGTCATGGCGGTTACAGACTTACCCAATATGTCCGCATATTTTTGGTTAGCTTCGCCGACCTTCACAACCACACCCAGGTTATCCAAAATGAGTGGAGATGAACGCTTGATACCCTTGGCCAAACTTTCATACATGAACGTGGTGGTGCCGAGCGCAGGGTTGAGCTTGTTGGCTGCCTTCGCAATTTCCATCAGGCGAGGCGTGTTATCCGCCAATGACTTCGCAAGCGTCCCAGAGGTACCCGCCAGCAATGTCGAAGTCGAGGACATCAGTTGCATATCGGAAACAGTGCCATGCGAGGCATCCCGTAACTCATTCAGCAACCCAGGCATTGCGCCAACCTTAACCATCAGATACTCGAAACTCTCAGCCGTCTGAACGACAGCCGCACCCTCACGCCCCAGGTCGAAAGCCTTTTTCAACCCCACGCCAACCAATGCAACGCCGGCGAGTACCTTCGCCGCCGTCATACCAAGACTTTTCAGCTCGCCTTGTACGTTTTTGGCTACGCCTTTATTTTTCTCAGCCCACTCAAGAATAATTCTGACTTTTGTTGTCATTCGATTTCAGTAATTCCTTGCACCTTCAACCCTTCGTCTAATAGCAGGGAAGGGGATACCCAACCCTTCTGCTTTTCATCGTGGCCAATGCCACGAACCCGAATATAGGTTGTGCGCTTGACTTGTTTTTTTTCTAGGATTTCAACTGCCTCGCCATGTGCTAATGCTCCGGTAAGGTTTTTGGCCACGGCTTTGCATCCAGGCCGTTTCCACAATAGAGCGATTGGAACCTCAAGTTCCCCCCTTCGTATAGAGTTCGTGTATCTGTCAAACCCACAGATCTCGTCAATCGTATTCATCGATATAACCTTCCTCCATGGCCAACTCTCTCGCCATGGAAATCAACTCGTGATGAAATGGGTTTGCCTTGTTCCACTTCACCTTATCTTTTGATTCGTCTAAAGCTACCTTGCCTAAAACGACTGCTCGAACGGCCTCCATTTCAAAAATCTCTCGCATCCCAATAGGTCTGCCAAGTACCCCATGCACGCCGTAACTCTCGATTGCCCTTGCCAGCTTGTTTAGATATGGCTCGCTGGCTTTTCCTGCTGCGTAAGAATACGCTTGAGCCATTATGCTTTTGGGAGAGCTTCGTCCTCGGCCTCGTTATAGGCCGCAAGGCATTCCTTAAAAAGCCATTGCATGAAGTCGTCGACCAACGAGAGCGGCTGGCCTGGGAACGAGTTAGCCCCTGGAAATTCCAGTCCTTCGATTGACCAGATTTGAATGAAGCTTCGAAGTACCGGCCAAATGAGAGCGTTTTGTTCCATACTGGAAACCTCACCCAACTCAGTAAGGTCACGCCATAGTTTCATAAACGATGCCACTTGAGGAAGTGTGAACGGGGAGGCGAGAGTTATCTCGCCTCCCCATTCTGGAACTGTACTTGTAATTATTTTACCCATGTTATGTTTACCTTTCACTATGGGATGTTTTGAAGGCTCCTGCAGGAGCCTTCACAAATTAGGTGATTGCGGCGGTGCCCCATGTTGGAGCCGCTGACCCTGGCCACATAGCGAGTGTTGCCGAATAGGTCATATTCTCATTCAACACGAAGTTGAAAACCTGGATGCCATTGGCCGCCGTTGCGCTTATGCCGAACACCGGCTCGCCGGCTTCCCAATAGTGGCGCACGCCGAAGTAGGCCGCAAACGCCAACGGGGTTTGGTCGTCGGGGAGGTCATACAAAACGGTGTGGCTGCCAGACAGTGCTGCCTTCTCCGTAGTTGCCGAGGCCGCTACTGCCGCCTGTGTTGACCAAGGTCCCGAAATCTCGACCGCCACCGTTCCGTGTCCAGGCAAGAAGCCTTTGAGCTCGTCCTGTAATGCGGTTAGCTCAATTTGGTCATAATCAACCGAAAAGCCTCCGAACGAGGAGACGGCGATATCCCGCAAGACAGCTCCGCTGTCGTGGATTTGAAACTTGAAATACTTTGCTTGTGTTCGTCCTGTTTGTACTGCCATAATTATTTTTCCTTATACTGCGTTGTTGTATCCTCGGTGAAAAGATAAAACAAATGTGACGGTGGTTGCCGTGCCTAAAACTATCTGCCACCGAGTGAACTGCTTGACGGTTGCGAGAACGCCCAGTTCTACAACCCCATACTTTGGTGCGGCTGATGGGTCGATAACGCCCGACGTCAAAAGGTCGCCATAGTCCCCATCAGAGTCGACTGAGGCGTCCTGGGTTTTCAGGGTCGCCGTTCCGTTCGATGCGAAGGCGTGATAAACCATGTATCCACCAGTCGTTGTTTGTCCT
>JAFCZZ010000288.1 GCA_019314085.1 Deltaproteobacteria bacterium
CTGATAAGGTCTCATGTTAACGGGCTACAGACCAGGATTGCAAAGGCAACATTGCCGCCCAGCGATGGGTTGTGAAATGCTTGAGCGGAGTGCGGTGAAAGTCGCACGCTCCGTTCTTAGAAGGGGGCATAGAAGTAATTCTATGTCCCTATTCGACTTCTCCCTGGGAGGTCGACATAATTTATATTTGGCCAAAGTATATGGTTAACTTTCGGCCGCTGCCCACACAATATAGCGAAGAGCCATATTTTTGGTCTCCTACAAAGCTACTCCCACACCGTCCGAATTCACCTAAAAGTATACAAATCTTTCAGTTCCCGGTGGACACGACCGTATTGACCCCTTCCACCTATCAAAGACAAATACGAACGGAGCTTTGATGGGAGATGACCTGAAAAGAGAGCTGGAGGCCCAGAACTAGAAGGGGCTCCGCCTTTTGGGCAAACAACTCGATCTAGTCGGGCCCACCCTCCTCCAGCAACGCCCTCAATGCGGCCGGGTGTAAATCGATGGATACCGCACCCCTTCGTCCTGGGATCGCGTGAGGTTCAACTCCGACGCCTATCTCGATGTTTTCTCCCAAATAGTCGCTATAGAAGTTGGTGAACCACCAGTTGGTTTGCCCGTTGTCTCTGGCGTTGAAGTTCTGATTATCTTCGAAGATGTTGTTGGTGATCCGGTTAATCTCCCCCTCGTAAATGTAAATACCACCGGCACCGTTCTGCCGGACGAGGTTGTACATGAAAAGGGACTGACTGGTCTGGTCCAGCACCTGGATTCCGTACTGGCTGTTGTTTTCGATTGCGTTCCGAGATAAATCGAGATTTTCCGATTTTGATACGTGAACCCCATCCCCGCCGTTTTCGCGAATATCGTTATTCCAGACCTTGCTATGATCGCAGCTCTTAAGCTGGACGGCGTCATCTGAGTTTTTGTATATATCGTTACCTGTGATGAAAATCGCCTCGGAGATCTCTATGCTCAACCCGAAATGGTTATCGTGGATCTTGTTCTCGACCAAGCTGTTGTCACTGGAACGGGTCATGATGACGCCGTGAAGGTTGCCGTGCACGTCGTTCTTCTCCACGAAGTTTTTGTTGCTATCTTCCAGATAAAAACCGTACCTTTTGTTCCCGCGAATCTCGTTGTCGGATATCGTAACGCTGCTGCTGTTGTCACGAAGGGAAATCCCATTGTATTCGTTGTCGAATATCTTGTTTTTGGATAACGTGCTGAAATAAGATCCGTATATGCCAATTCCGTTGATACCGTTATTGTAAAGGATGTTTTGCATGATGGTGTTGTCGTCACTGGACCTGATTACCAAAAGCCCCTCCTCTCCAGAGTTGTGGATTATGTTCTTCAACAATAAGTTATTTGGTGCCCGGTCCAAGCTGACTCCATTGAGACCGTTATCGCGGATCTCATTTTCTACGATCTGGTTGTCCCTGGATTCTATAAGGTAGATACCGTCTTCCCGGTTTAGATAGATGCTGCTATAAACCAAATCGATACAATCCGAGCTGATTAGCTGGACCCCCACCTCCCCGTTCCCGCGGACCTCATTTTGTGTCAGCTCGTCATGCTCACAGCCCGTTAGAACTATGCCCCACTTTCCATTGTGGAATACCTGATTTCCAATCACCTTGCTGAAATTAGCGCTGTGGACGCAGACGCCGCTGTACCGGTTGTCGTGGATTTGGTTCCCAATGACCAGGTGATCCCTGGAATCACATAGACAGAGACCGTTGCCCGAAGAAGCCGATATTGTGCTGTTCAGAAGCTTGGACCCGTCAGCAAGCACCAGAACCGCGCCGGAATCGAAGCTGTTATTGAGGCTGCCGGAGAATGTGAAACCCTCCAACGTGACTTTTTCTGACGTTATGGTGATCAGAGGGGCCGAAAGACCGGAGCCTTTGACGACGGGGTTCTCTTCGCCTTTCAATACGATCGATCTATCCACCACGAGGTTCTCGGGATACGTACCGTTGAGGACGACTATCACGTCGCCGGGTTCGGAGGCGTTTATCGCGTCCTGGATTTTCGTGAAATTTCCGGTGCCGTTGTCGTCCACATAGATAGCGCCGGAGGCGGCGCTCGCCATAATCAAAACCAGTATAATAGAAGCGGGGCATCTGAACATCGGAATCACCTATCTCAGGGATACTTGGTCCGGATTAATTTAAATAGGTTGTTCCTGGGCAGAGGGGATCGTCTCCGCTCAAGCCGCAAATACCTGAATTAGACCGCATGTGGAGGACAAGCAAATGAATCCATTCGGACCTACCGCTATGCTGGTCATTACTCCATTCATGTTCCACTCGTCCAGCATTTCACCCACACATGAATAAGCATGTCACCCTCTGACGAGTATCCTTCAGATGTCGAATCCCTCGTAACTCTTCCGTCGGTGGTTTATGTCGGCCTTCAGATAGATCGAGGTCGTTGAGTGGAACCCCTTGATCGAGCGCCCGTACCGCATGAAAATGCCTCAACGTGTGCGGGGTGACCACGTAAAGAGGCCTACCACCCACCCCCTGGCCGTAGACCCTCTGGATCCCGGCCCTCACAGCCCCTTGATGAACGATCTGGCGTATCCTCGACGCTGCCATGGGCATTTCCTACGACCCCCCTCTATCCTCAACTTCTATTGCCCTCCACAATCATGATCTACTCCTCGGTGAGCCCGTAGAGCTTGTAGACCACCCCGTCAATCAGCCGGTCGGTCTCTTCTATCCGCGTCAGGAGGGGCCAAAGCGTCGCCATCGAGTCCTCGTATTCCCGGCGCCAGCCAAAGAGTGTCAAAAAATCTTCGAACTCCGACCCATAGTAGGCCTGGATCTTGGTTTTGCTCGAAAGCGTCTCAGCCTCGGCACCGAGGCGCATTTTCATCAAGAAAGTTCGTCGAGAATCGCCCTTGTCTCTGCCTTGAGAATCGGCAGGTCGATTTGAACCGTGTCCCAAATCTGTTCTAGATCGATCCCGAAATACTGGTGCACGAGGACATTTCTCATGCCGACGATATCGGGCCAGGAAACGTCAGGATGTTTATTCCGCAACGATTTTGAGACATGACTTGCTGCCTCCCCGATGACCTGGATGTGGTAGACGATCCATACCTGGTGTAGTTCGTCCTCGATGAAGGCTTCCTTGCCACTCAACGCATATTTTTCGATCGCATCCAATATGTCGAGTAGCAATTCCCCATCTTCTCTCAAAGAGGTACCGCCTCTCGCAAGACCCGGTCACGGATGCGCTCCCGCAGACCTCGCTCGCTCACCACGTCTACCTTGCGACCAAGCAAGCTCTCCAGTTCTCTGATCATGGCCGAATGGTCCAGCAGAGTGAAACCAGGATCTGGCTCTACCAGAAGATCCACGTCGCTCTCCTCGTCAGCCTCACCACGCACGACAGAGCCGAATACCCGGACATTCCTGACTCCATGTTTTGCGGTTATGCTGAAGATCTCCTCCCGCTTGGCTTTCAAAGTATCCTCAAGATCCATTGCTTCTTTCCTTTGTTACTAAGAATATTTATGCTTCTCCTCTCTGAGTTATCGGCCC
>JAFCZZ010000289.1 GCA_019314085.1 Deltaproteobacteria bacterium
TACTGCCATCAAGCTGTTACCCATCTTCTCTGCCATCCCAACCCGCGAACCATTCTTGCTTGGATTAAAACCACCTATCTAATGTTGGTGCTCTGTTTTCAGAACTTAGATAACCTAGTTTTAAGTTGTGCTCAATGTAAACGGCCCGGTCAACAGAACGCGAATAACCGTCCCGTCAGCAGACGAAGCATCAAGCGCAATACCAGCAATAAAATCCTTGTCAGTTGCCTTCTTGACAGCTTTGCCGCTTGCATCTGTGCCAACGTAGTCGCCAACGGCGATCGCTGTACCAGAACCGTTCGACACAACCTTGCTGATACCTAAAACTCGAACCTGTGCTGCATGGCCTGCCGTAGGTTTATTCTGCAACACGCCGATAGTTTTATCAGTAGCACCATCACAGACATCCACCTGGTCAGCGGCACTCAGCTCAACAAAGTAGTACTGTTTGGCACTCAAATCGTTCTCAGCTTTAAAACTCATATCAAATACGCAATGTTCAGTTGCCACAATTTTCACCTCCGTTAAATTTTCACCGCAGTTTCCTTGCGGTACTGTTCATAGAGCTGCGGGTTTTCGGCCAGCACTTTTGCCAGCGCGTCCATTCTGCTCAAGTTGGCGTCTTTCTGCACCAGTCCGGCGGCCATAGCCTCAACCTTGGCAACAGCAGAATCACCAGCGGGAGTTCCGCCACGTCCTATCTCGGCATAGAGCGCGCCTTTCTCAATGTCCTCATTAGCCGCTTTCAGCACGCTTTCGAGCTTGGCGTATTCCTCCGGCGCCTTCTCGGCCAGACCCTTCAGCACCAAGCCGAACTCCTCCGGCTTGACCGGCAGGTTGCCGAATTCGGCAGCGGCCTTCTGCACGAACTCCTTGCGGAGCTGCTTGTCGCGCTCTTCCTTGAGGACTTTTTCAAGCTCCTCGGCTTTCTTGACGGCTTCTTGCTGCTCTTTCCAGAGCGCCTCTACCGCAGGACGAACTTCTTCAGGAATGCCGGAAAAGTCATAGCTTCCGTCTTCCTTTTTGGTCGGTGCCGGATAGCCATACTTCTTCTTCTTGTCTTCTTCTTCCTCGTCTTTCTTGCCCTTAGCTTTCTCGGTCGGCGCAGGGTAGCCATAGCCAGCCAGTCCGGCTAGGGTCTTCATGATATCCTTCGGCAGTTCATCTTTGTAGGCGTTGAGTAGCCGCAGAGCGCCCTTTACGGCGTTCTGAGCCTTGCCGGACAGCTTGGCTGCCTTCAGGACTTCCTCGACTTTGTTCTCGTCTTCAAGTTCGGTTTCTAAAACAGCTTTCAGAATTTCTTCCATAGGTGAATCATCCTCCTTGAAAATTAGGAACTTCTTTTTATTTGCCCCGCGTGGGACAAGGGACACTTCTACAGCGTCTAAATCTTTCAACCTATTCACACCTTTACGCCACCTCCTCACGAATTCCAAAACCACCTACACTAAAGCCCGTATACTCTCCTTTTTTGACTGCATCCCACAGCTTATCATCGGAGATATGCACTCCCAGTATCCAACTACCTTTCTTCACCTTTTGCCTGCCCCATTCAAAATCCATCGGGGCGATGTAGCTCTCTACAACTTCGGCTTTGGCCTTTTTACTGTGCCGGTCGCCGACAACCCTAGATTTCACCAAAAAACGATGGGCCGCGGCTTCGATTTCATCAGCCGAGATAGTGTCCCCCTGGGTATCCACGGTGTCAGGTTCCAAAACCACTCCATAAACCAACCTTTGCTCTTCGTCCGCTTTAAGTATCGCGGCGTGGTACTCCTTAGCAACTTTTGCTTTAGTTACATCGATTTTCTGTGGTTTGCCTCCTTCTTTTGGGTTACGCCAAATTAACCATCTCTGTCCCTTCCGCTTTAGTTCGCTTATCACATCAGCGAGGTCGCGCTTCTCGGCATACGGCGTCTGGTCTTCCGGCTTGTCGATCAGCCAGACCCTGCGCCCGCCGGCAACTGGCGCATATTCAATCAAAAATCTACCCTTGAGTTTTTCGCCGTGCAGGAACAGCTCCAGCATATGCTCACGCCAGACGCCGATTTCATAGGTGCCATGATCAATGGCGAAAAACTTGCTATATTTCTCACTCGTAGCTCCTACTTCGCCAGGCTCGGTTACCATCGGCTTATCAACGCCAACATTCAGCCAGGCTTTGGGCATGGACAACTTGAACTGTCCTTGCAGGTTATCATCCTTAGGTAGAGTTATTAGCCTGTCGCCACCTGCTTTCCGATTCTCCTCAGTCGTGCCCAGGAACACGCTGAAGCCCCAAAGTTCACCATCGGCTTCAAAGCGCAGGTCCCCATGCAGGCTATGGTTGGTCTTTAGAAGCTCATTCTCATCGAGCTTCGTCTCTTCCTCGCTCAGCCCGCGCCAGTGGTGGTGATATACAAAACGCCCTTTGCCATCGGGCGGATACATCTTGTGCCAGTTCTCTTTCCAGAACTTCTCCGCTATTTCTGCTCTAGTGTCGCCTTCTTCGCCCAGACGATCGGCTTTCTTTACTTGTTCTAGTGCACGTCTAATTTGCTTTAGCTTCCTTGCCACTTCACCGCTGTCGCCAAACCGTCTTACTGCCATCGGGTGGGGTAAAACAAAATCCGCCCTGTCACCTAGAGCAGATTTGGCCTTCTGGCCAAGTATTACTATTACCTTGGGACTAGCCTTATCCAGTTCATTAAACAGCCAGTCACGCCATTCTTCTATTTCCTGTTCATTCGGTTCTCTCACTCTGCCCCTATCGTCTGTCAGCATGACTGGCACAGCGTTGGTCAGGAAAACATCTTTTCTGGTCAACCCTAACGGTTTAAGATAAAGTTCATTCAGCGTTTCACCACAAGGCCCCGTAAAAGGTTCCCTCCTAGCTGCTTCGATACGGCCCGGTGAAGCGCCAACAAAAGCTACTTTTGCATTCTTAGGACCTACACTCGGTACCTGGGGTGCGGCTTTCTGCAATACCCCACCTCTCCGTGCTATATCAACCACTTGGTTGGCATAGTATGGTTCTGTCCTAGTTTTGTCTACATCTATCGGCTTAGCACCCAGCCAAGCCAGAGTGCCGTCGTCCTGTGGTATAATTTCTTCAACCTCGAAAGTTACTACGTCTCCGGGTTCGGCTCTGAAAGGCGCATTGAAGGACCAGCCGAGGTCGATATACTCTTTTCCTCGAAACTCGGTTTTGTTTGTATAATCGGAAACACCAGGTAACAGCCCGCCTCTAAACCCATAAGTGCCATTTTTATTCTTTTTAACGTCGAGGACAAGCGCTTTAACCTCTACCATCTTCTTTACCTTGGCCAATGCATCAGTACTTGGCCCGATAGTATACGGCGCAGATAGGTCTTTTAAGACAATTCCTTCAGACATCGGTTTCTTTATTCCCTGTTCCTTCCATGCCCGTTCAAGGTCCTGCTTTGATTTAATTTGCATCTGTTCTGTAATGGCGAAATACTTATCCTTTTTCAAGTAGCGGTTATAAAACTCTTCCAGCTTTGCCCGTCGTTCGCGGAAGGGCAAAGTATGAATGTCCTCATTCCAATAGATAATGTCGAA
>JAFCZZ010000290.1 GCA_019314085.1 Deltaproteobacteria bacterium
CGAGGATGAAGCGAGGTCGCGACTTGCTGCGCTGGGATACCGCGCTGAAGACGTCGACATGTACATCGATTTAGAGAACTCCGCGAAGGCAAAGAAGGCGGAGATCAAAGAGCGGGCACTCACAAAAGCCGACATTTTGGGACTGCTCGGCGACGGTTTAATAGACGAGACGGAGGCCCGCGAGAAGCTGCTGGGGCTTGGATACCTCGATGAAGATATCGACCTGCTGCTGGGACGCGTCAAGGCAACCGTGCCCGGCGCGATCAAGAGGGCGTCAATCTCGGACTTCAAGAGGGCATTCAGGGAGGGTGTGATTAGCGAGGCCGACCTGCGCGAGGAATTGCGCGCCAGGGGCTACGAGCCGAGCGACATCGAGATGATCGTCAAGACCGAGATCGCGAGGCTGCCGGTCGCACCCGTGAAGCTGACCGCGTCGAAGGTGCAGGAGGCGTTCAGGAAGGGCGTGATCACCGAGGCGGCGCTCAGGACGAAGCTGAGTGAACTGGGCTACACGAGCGAGGAGATCGACATCGCGGTCGCGATGAACAAGAGCATGCCCGTGACCGTCACCAAGACGCTCACGAAGGCCGAGACGCTGAAGGCGTGGAGCAAGGGGATCATCGACATAGAGGAGTGCGTCGACCGCCTGTTAAAAATGGGATACGATCAGTATGATATTGAGATTCTGCTCAGAATGTCCATGCCGGAGGAGAAGCTGACATGATCGCAGAAGAATTCGACATGTTTGAGCGGTACATCGCAAAGAAAAGGGAGAAAGAGAAGCTCGAGAAGGCTTCTCCTAAAGAGGCGTCAAAAAAGAGTTGATTTTTTGGGCACTTTTGGCGCTTAACCCCAGGGGGCGCGGCGAGAAATCTATAGCGAAACGGCAGGGAATCGTCAGCGGGGAGGTTTGGGACTGTCTCACGCCTTCTTGCCCTTCTTCTTCCTGGATGGTGATTTCTTGAAGACGGTGCCAGGTGGGATTTTTTCAGAAGCAGTCTCCAGCGCAGCATCTGCCTCGGCCTTTTCTTTTGTCTTCTGAGCTTCCTTCTTTTCTCTTTCCTGCTCGTCCTTGATGAGTTCGCCCAGCATTTTGTCCACGAACGCCTGCGTGTCTATCCCGCGCTCCTTGAGCCAGGAATCGTATTCAACTCTTATCTCTATGTACGGCATTTCTATCATTCCTCCTTTTCACGTTTCTGTCGTATCATTTTTTCCTTGTCAGAGTCCCGCCGGCTGCGTGGCACGGGTAAGGATACGCCTTACTCGACTCGGGACAGCCCGCGCAGCCTTTAGCGCTCCCGTTATCGCCAACAGCCGGTACCGTCTGGATGAGAGAAGTCCTTTCTCTCACCGTCATGGATGCAATAAGGACACTTCTCTGGGTAGTTTGGACAATTATCTTTTCTCCAGCATGCCATAGCCTTCTACACCTCCATATCTCCTTTAGCGCTCCTTATTCGTCATCACCGAGAACCCAGTTAAGTATGATTGGCGCTACACACTCTGTACAACTTATTCCGCCGGGCAAGTCTGTGAATGGACACTCGTCAGTCACTAAGCACATATCAAGCGCGTCCCTTATCTCTTCCTCGCTCCTCATCTACGCCTCCTTCTCCAGTATCGCCTTCAGGATCACTTTGCGCCCGTCTTCGTCTAAGCGCCTGTACTCATTCCAGAGCGCTCTCTTATAGTCCTCCTCTTCTGCTGACACTCTAAGCACTCTTCCACCTCCACTATTCTGTATCCGCATGTGATCACGATCTTGCCGTCGTAGCGGCGACCGAACCTGCAAACGCACGGCTCGAGTTTAGCGAGTTGAATGTCACTCATCCTCTACTTCCTCCAGTGCGTCTGCCAGATCCTCGAATGCTGCGGCGATATGTAGAGTTATCTCAGTACTGAATGGGTTTCCACCGCCATACTTGCGCCAGCTCTGCGCTTCGCTCCTCAGGACTTTAATCAGTGTGTCGTATGTCATCTCAGCCTCTCCGTCGTTGCCGTCGAGAAGTCGTAATCGCAGTCCACGCACCAGAACGCGTGGACGACCACCTTGTACTTTCTCCTGAATATCCACCACTTTACCTCTATCTCCGCCGGTGCTGTATCGAAAGAAGAAACGAACTTCCCGCACTTTGGGCAGTGCGCTTTCATGTCACTTACCTCCTCTTCCGATCTTCTCGATCAGGTCCGACGCCTGGCCCTTCGTGATGTCGTCCGCGATTGCTATTCCGCGCTTCCTGAGGTAGTTCTTCTGGCTGTCCGTCGCGGGCTCGTCCCTCCACGACGTGTCGCCCTTGGTCTTCGCAGTGCCGTACTTCTCCCGCTCCTCCTGGATGAACTTCGTGCGCTGGTCCAGGGCCCACTGCTCGTGAGCCGCCTTGGCGAGATCGCACACGGTCATCTCGCTGAGGCCCTCGATTTCAGAAAATGCCTGATATGCTATCTTCAACTTATTGATGTGTTCTTCTATTTCCATTTTCATCCCTCCTCGTAGAAGTTCTTTAATATGTTCCTGTAATCGTCGAGCTCCCTCTGCTCCTCGACCGTGAAGTCTTTAGAACGTGATCGTCTCTCGAGCCGGGCGATCCGCTGGCGCACGAGAGCCCTGAAGCAGTGAGGATGATACCAGCGCCCGTTCTCGACGACTGGTCCCTGCTCGGCGTAGATGTTCTTCCTGCACAGTGCACAGACTTCGATGTTCATTCAGATCTCCCAGTCCTCTTCGTCCTGTATCACCCAGACGCCGGGGATTCCCCTGCCGTCCTCGGTCTTCGCGGGGGCGATCAGGTTGAACTCTACCATCGTCTTCATGTAGTTGCTCAGCGATTGATCGCGTGTGGTGCCGGTCTGGCGCGTGAGCTCCTTCCTGAGCACTGTCGTCGTCACCTGTTTCTCATAGCCCTTTTCTCGAAGCGCCCGTACTGCTTTTTTCATTCCCGGTATTGGACTCCATGGCATTGTCATACCTCCAATAACCAATGATATGTTATCATATATAAATGTATCATAAAAAATAAACATAGATTCCCACGAGGGTATGGCTGCATGTAAAAATTATCATTTCTGTCGAGGTTAAGACCTATAAAATGCACCCTTATGTAAAAGTAGTAGCATAGTAGTAGAATACATGTAGATATCTTCGGAGAAACGATTATTATTCTTTTTTATTCTTTATTATGTTTATTTAAGAAAGATTTCCAGGGAGGTGGCGTTCCTTCCCCTTGCCCCTCGACTCTCCTCGATTTTTGGAATGGCGCTCGCGCTTTTACAACTGCAACTGAAAGCGCCTCCACTCCCTTTCCATATTTCCAGCGCTTGCAGGGGAATGTTAGAGTCTTCCCCATCCATCATTTCCCCTTTCTGGCGCCGCCACCATGGTACTCTGCGCATCCAGGCACGAATAAGACGAAAAAGACGGAAAGTCCGTTTTAAGCCTAATGACCGGCGCGCTGTATATATGTCGAGGTGGCGCCCCCGGGAATTAGGCAGCGCATCCATCAGGCATCGGAGCGGCGCATCCTTCTGCTGTGAGTGGCGCCCCCGGGAGCTGGTCAGGCGCCCTCTCCTCGCCGCCTTCCTCTCCATGACCTTCTCCCAGTACTCCTTGATCCAGCGCGGACAGTACACCCGGGTCCAGATCCCCTTCTCGTGGGCCAGAGCATCAACCTCGGAATCCGGAAACGCGGTCAGCAAAACAGGTTGAATTCTCCGATCCGCTATCGACTTGAACTCCGGCGTCTCAGGCAGCAGCTTCTTGTATAACTCCAGCTGCGCGATCGCCCCCGGTTCACTCCTGATCTTCGCCTCGAACAGCAGGATTGTATCATCCACGAGCACGATCGCATCGGCCCACCTGTTGTACACCGACTTCACCCTGCCGCTCACCCTGATACCTTCACCGAGCGTCAGCGACTCAGGATACGGTCCCAGCCGGACCCTGAACCACGCCAGGTTGTTCGGGTAGTTCTGCGCGATGTACTCCTTCAGCAGCCTCATTTCTCGTTCCATCAATCCTCCAGCTGCATCCTCAGCCTTCTCTGCTTCAATCTATGCACTGTCAAGTTACAAATACGTTGCAGGTCGTAGTGCCTGAAGCCAAGCTCTGTCCAGTGCGCTGCGATCTTCTTGTTGATC
>JAFCZZ010000291.1 GCA_019314085.1 Deltaproteobacteria bacterium
GGTAGCTGTTGTCCTGAAGGAAACGGTTGCCCAATTCAATGATAGTGACAGAAAAGGGGGGATATATGCAGATTCTGGCTTTTAACGGGAGCCCCAGGAGGCAGGGAAATACTTCAACGAACATCGGGTCGATGCTTGAAGGCGCCCGGTCGAAGGGCGCGGAAACCACAGAGGTGAGACTCCACGACATCGATATGAAGGGGTGTATGGGATGTCTCAGTTGCCGCGACAATCCCGGGTTCTGCAAACAGCGCGACGGCCTGAGTGAATATCTCGAAGCCATAAAGGCCAGCGACGGCATCATCGTCGGCTGCCCGATCTACATGTATCGTCTCGCCGGCCAGATGAAACTGTTTGTTGACAGGGTCTATTCCCTCTATGCTAACAGGTCGGACGGCGGCTATGATTCGACGGTGCCACCGGGAAAGACCTACGCTCTGGCCATCTCCCAGGGCGCTCCCGATCCGAACCAGTACGAACGATCGATCCGCTGGCTTGCCGGGATGACAGGTATCGGTCTCGGAATGACACCGGTGGGACAGATTGTCCATGCGGACGGCCACGACAACCCCGCACGGGATGATACGGTGCTCCTGAAGGAGGCATTCCGGATCGGGCAGGATCTAGTACGATAGGAGCGACTATCTTCCCTCTCCCTATTCTGTGAACGGAGGTGCCGGCGATTTCCCCGTGTGTGCGCTATCGCCTTATCTCTTTGGAGGTGGAATCGTTACCATGGCATAGAGGCGCGAATCGATCAGCGAGTCGTGCCGGTAACGAACGGCGGCCTGGTACCTCTCGTCATTGGTCATGGCGAGGAAGGCATCCCGGGAGGGATACTGGATCAGGAGTACGGTATCCCACTCTTCATGACCGATGAAGGGCATCTTTTGGCTGCCGGAGTAAAGAATCCTGCCGCCCAATTCTATAACCAGCCGTCCGGCGACATCCGAGTACTGGTCATATAGTTCCGCCCCGCCGTCCGGTTTGAACTTGAGCAGATTGAGCATGACGATTGGCCCCTCATAGGGCAGGTCTCGCAGCTGGCGCAGCTGATCGCCGGTCGGTTCGATTGAAACCATGGTATTTCTTCCTTTCGTATCGTTGTAGATCAAAATTTGTTATACGGTCAGAAAGTCATTCAGCAGTCCGGCTACCTCTTGGGGCTTTTCCTCCTGTACGAAGTGGCCTGCCTCAATCGTGGAGACATTGACGGTGTCGAAACAATCCTCGATATGGTTCAGGTATGCTGGAATAATCACCGTATCGCCGGTTCCATGGATATACAGGCTGGGCATGGAAAATTTCATTCCCGTAAGTCCGGCCCATCTCTTCGCGTCGTATCGAATGTTTCGGTAGTAGCCGGCACCGGTGGCCGGTGTATTCTCGATTCGGTAGCACCTGATATACTCTTGAATGGCGTCACCGGAGATTGTCCCATCCCTTCCCGCCTTCCCGAAGAAGTAGCGGATCCAGACCTCCTCATTTCCTCTGATCATCGCCTCCGGCAGGCCTGGCTGTTGCTGAAAGTGCTGGTACCAGAAGGGAATGCAGTTTCGGGACCGCATGATCTCGAGGGCCTCTGCATTGCCTTTCATATTGTTGATCACCGGGATGTTCATCAGGACAAACCGTTTGACCCTGTCCGGAATAGCGAGGGCCACCTCCTGGGCGACGACGCCTCCCCAGTCGTGTCCGACGAGAAAAAAGTCCCTGATCTCGAGAGAATCAAGGATTTCCACGATATCCTTCGCGAGCTCCATCTTCTGATAGAGGGGTGGTTCCATCGTCCGCTCGCTGTCTCCCAGACCTCTGAGATCGGGGGCCACAACCCTGAGGGTGTCTTTCAGAAAGGGCCGGACGGCCTCCCAGCAGTAGGAACTCTCCGGCCAACCGTGTATCATAATGACGGGATGACCGCCGGTGTTTCCCGAGTCGCGGACGGTGAACCGTCCCCTCGGGACTTCTACTTGGGTTGTATTCATTGTATCCCTCCTTACTTGGCTGAAAATAGTGCCTCCCTGGATGAGGACGAGGCTGTGACGCCTTTCTTGCGATAGCAGCAATGAAGATCCTAACCATATGATATATTATGCAGTCCCGTGAGGGAACTCTCGCGGAATATGTAGCACACATTGCGAAAAGTTCAAAGGAGAACCTGCTGATATGGCCTTAGATAGAAACAGCAGCTTTTACAATTATCAGAAATTGCTTGACTCCGGGGCAAAAAAATGGATATGATAAAGTTCTGTGTGTTCTAGTAAATCACCTCCCGGCGGTTCCGTCAGGGATGGGGGGGGTGTCCTTTATTTCAAAGATTCATCATGTAAATGAACCGCTTATTCGGGTGACGGAAGGACGTGGCGCGTGAGTCGGGAGATCGGAATGGCAGTTACGCCAACAGATGCGGCAACGGTTATCCTGTTGCGTCAAGTAAATGGAGAGGGTAAAGGGTTTGAGGTCCTGATGGCCCTCAGGAATTCCAGGAGCGCCTTTGTCCCCAGCTCATATGTTTTCCCCGGTGGGAAGGTCGAGGAGGAGGACTGCCTTTCAAATATTCAGAATTTCTGCGGTGAGCCCGATCTGACAAGGGCGCAAGGCGCGCTCGACGGCGTGTCGCTTCCGGAAAGGGCCATGGGTATCTGGGTCGCGGCCATCAGAGAGACCTTCGAAGAGGTAGGGCTTCTCCTTGCATGCCAAAGAGACGGGACCCTTCTTTCCTTCAACTCCGACGATATCGACCGGCGGTTCCTGTCGTACCGGGAAAGGGTGCACAGCGGCCAGTTACATTTCACGGAGGTGCTCCGAAGGGAAGATCTGACGCTTGCCCTTGACCGGCTGAACTATTTTTCCCACTGGATTACGCCGGAAATGTCACCGATTCGTTACGATACGAGATTTTTTGTGGCCGAGGTGCCTCCCGATCAGGAGGCGCTCCATGACGGGGATGAACTGACCAAGCATCTCTGGATAACGCCCGCGGAGGCGCTCGAGGAATACCGGCAGCAGAGGTTTCATATGGTGGTTCCCACGATCGTGACACTTGAGGAACTGTGCTGTTTTGAGACGATTGCCGAGGTTCTCGAATCGACAGAGGAGAAAGACATAGCGGGGGTCATGACCCGGATAGTCCTTGAGGGGGATGAAGTCCAGGAGCATGCCCCCGACGGGAGGATCTTCAGGAATCTTGTTCCTCCCCGGTGATCTCGTGCAATATATTGGGGGGCTGTCTCGAATGACGCACGGTTGGGGCGGGTTTGCGATCTCAAAAAAGGGGGGGGATATGGCGAACAACAACGAAAACAAGGTGATGTCTTCCAGAGAGGCGATCAGCCGGTTTGTCGTCGATGGTGAGGAACTGATTATCGGCAATTACACGGTGGGGACCTGCGTCGAGCTTATCTACGAGATCTGCCGGCAGGGAAAGAAGGGATTCACGCTCTTCTCCCAGTCGGGTATCCTCGATGTGGATATCCTCGTCAATGCGGGGTGCGTAGATCGCTTGGTCAGTACCTATGTTCTTCGATCCGGGGGGATGAAAGGGGGCGGCGCCGTT
>JAFCZZ010000292.1 GCA_019314085.1 Deltaproteobacteria bacterium
TTGACACGCAGATCTACCTTCTTTCCGATGAGCCGTACAGTACGATAGTCTACGATGGAATTACAGTTCCCAGCATCCTTAAGGCCTGCAAAAACAGCCTGGTGGTGACGTCGTATTCCAAGAGTCTGTCCGTCCCGGGCGAGAGGATCGGATATATTGCCCTCGGCCCTGAAATAGCGGATATTGAGAGGCTTGTCGGAGGGCTGACTCTTTCCAACCGAATACTTGGTTTTGTGAACGCACCGGCGCTTATGCAGCGGGTTGTCGGGCGGATGCAGGGGATATATGTTGATGTTGAACACTATCGAAAGAAACGGGAGCTGCTGTGTGACGGCCTGTGGCAGGCGGGGTTTGAGTTTGAAAGGCCCGACGGAGCCTTCTACCTTTTTCCCCGAACGCCGATAGAGGACGATGTAGAATTCGTCCGTGCCCTTCAGGAAAGAAATATTCTTGTCGTCCCGGGGAGTGGATTTGGGGGTCCCGGACATATTCGCATTTCCTACTGCGTTGACGATGCCACGATTGTAAACTCGATGGAGGGGTTTGCGGCGGTGATGAAACGGTACCGCCAGGAGGACAGAGGAAGAGTTATATGAAAGAAAGTCGACCGTGGGGAGATTATGAGATTCTTTCCGAGGAGGCAGACCACAAGGTGAAGAGGATTGTTGTCCATCCCGGTAAACGTTTGAGCCTTCAGAGACACAGCAATCGCGCTGAACACTGGTATATGGTGAGCGGGAAAGCAGTTGTTACCATCGACAGAGAGGATCGTTCGCTGAAGAGCGGGCAGTCGGTGGATATTTCCAAGGGGACACTGCATCGTCTGAAGAATTCGGGGAAGGAGCCCGTTATCTTCATAGAGGTCCAGACGGGTGATTACCTCGGTGAAGACGATATCGAGCGAATCGAGGATGATTTCGGGCGGGTGTAGCAGAAGGGCATTCACGGTTGTATGCCGGAGATGGATGTGGAGGCTCTGAAGGTTACCATACTCGGATCGGGGACCTGTGTCCCCTCCCTCAGACGCAGTTCCTGCTCCGTCCTCGTTGAGACAGGCGGGGCGAAACTCCTCTTTGATATGGGGGCCGGCACGATGAGGCGTCTCCTCGAAGCGGGCGTCACGATAGGGGAGATATCCCATCTCTTTTTCAGTCATCTCCACCCAGATCACACCGGCGAACTGGCCGGCTTTCTCTTCGCGAGCAAATACCCGGACGGACACCGGAGGCACAGCAGGCTCAGGATTACAGCCGCCGAGGGATTTATGGCCTTTTATGAAAGGCTGGAGAAGGTGTACGGACAGTGGATCGATCTGGAGGAGGGGATCGTCGATATCTTTGAGATGAGCAATGCACGGCCGGATTTCATGCAGCTCGATTTCTCGGGTCTAAGCACCGTCCCCATGGCGCATACCAAAACCAGTATCGGCTATCGGCTGACAATGCCTGATCATACCTCCATTGTATATACCGGAGATACCGATTACTGTAAAAACGCGGTGCGGCTCGCCATGGACGCGGATTTGCTCATCTGTGAGTGCGCGCTTCCGGATGAGATGAAGGCCCCCGGTCATCTGACCCCCTCGCTCGCGGGGCGGATCGCCTCAGAGGCGCAGGTCAAAAATCTGGTCCTCACGCATTTTTATCCTGAGTGTGACGGGGTTGATATCGAGGCGCAATGCAGGAAGACATACGACGGCAGGCTCGTGTGTGCCGAGGACCTCATGCGAATCGAGATCGCGAACGGACGTCTCGTCCTCGTCGAATAGATCCCCGGAAAGATCCGACCGGATGTCCTTCCTATCCCCTGAGAAACCCTATAACTTCATCAATATCAGGAAGTTCAGGAATATCGTAGATCTTAACCCACATCACCGTGCCAGTGCCGTCCACAACGATAGCGGCACGCTCGGAAAATCCCTCTTCCTCGCGGAAGATGCCGTACAGCCCTGCCACTTTCCCGTGTGGCCAGAAATCCGATAGCAGTTTCGTCTTGGCGATCTTCAGCTCCTTGGCCCAGGCGTTTTTGGACGGCACACTGTCCACGCTGATCCCCAGGGCCACCGTATTCAGGCTGGCCAGGAGCTCTCTGTTCGTCTCCAGTGCCTTCATCTGGTCGGCACACACGCCGGTCCAGGCAAGCGGATGCCACGAGAGCAGGACCCGTTTCCCTCTGAGATCCGAGAGCCCGATCTCTTTATTCCGATTGTCCTTCAGGACAAAGGTCGGGGCCTTGTCTCCGACTCTGATGGTCATGCCTCATCCCCCCCTTTCTGCTTATTGTATGCCGGTTCTTTAGTTCAAAAAGCGGATTCGAGAACGGGAGAAATCGATTGATACGAGCGTGTGATGGACAAACGATTTCGTATCTATACAGGAAAATAAGATCACCCGCCAGTCAATAGGCTCAAAAGCGAAATAATTTTCCCTTTCTAGACATCCCAGGAATGTGTTACATTACGCCTGCCAAAGGGGAGAAATGGGGTAGGGGGCGCACGCATCCCCGGTATGAATTGCTATGAAGATGCAACTGCCGTCACATAAGACCAAGATAGTCTGCACGATCGGACCCGCCTCCCAGTCAGAGGTGGTCCTCTCCGATATGATGCGCCGGGGGATGACCATTGCCCGGATCAACCTTTCTCACGGCACCCTGGAAGAACACCGGCAGACCATCGCCTCCATACGGACGGTGGCGGATAGACTTGGCAGACGCTGCCCCATCCTTGTCGATCTGCCCGGTCCGAAGATGCGGATCGGTAAACTGGCGGAAGAACCGCTGCTTCTCGCAAAGGGAACGGAGGTTACCTTGACCACCAGGGACGTTACGGGCACACCACCCCTCATCCCCGTTACGTACCAGCGGCTTCCCGAAAGCGTTTCGCCGGGGAGCGTTATCTATCTCAATGACGGTTTCATTGCCCTGGAGGTGCTAGAGGTCCGTCGCGATGAGGTCCGGTGCACGGTAACGACGGGGGGACAGCTTCTCTCCGGGAAGGGCCTCAATCTCCCCGGGGCAAAGATCTTTGAGAGCCCCGTTACCGAGAAGGACCTCGATCTGATGGACTTCGCCCTCGGGGAAGATATTACCGCCTTCAGCATCTCTTTTGTCGAAACGGCGGACGATATCCTCCGGGCACGGACGTTCGCCCGGGGAAAGGGTAGGAAAATCTACTTGATAGCGAAGATTGAGCGGGCCGCCGCCGTCGAGAACATCGATGAAATTCTTGAGGTCGCGGATGCCATTATGATCGCTCGTGGTGATCTGGGGGTCGAGATCCCCATTGAAGAGGTTCCCATTGCCCAGAAGCAATTGATTCGAAAGGCCAATCTCTCCTGTCGTCCCGTTATCACGGCGACGCAGATGCTGGAATCCATGATCGACAACACCCGTCCCACCAGGGCGGAGGCGACCGATGTCGCCAATGCCATCCTGGATGGTACCGATGCCGTCATGATGTCGGAGGAGACGGCAATCGGCCAGTACCCCGTCGAGGCTGTGGAGGTGATGGCACGGATTGCCGTCGCTCTGGAGCGGCAGCGGCACATAATACG
>JAFCZZ010000021.1 GCA_019314085.1 Deltaproteobacteria bacterium
CAGCGAGGGAGGGGATGGTCTGTCCCAATCCGATAATATACATGCATATCCCGGCGTACCTGCGCAACCGCTTTCTGGTAAGCAAAATACCCGCTGTTACTCCTATGACCGTGGCAAAGATCATACTTACCATCACCATGTACAGATGCTGGATGAACAATTCCATGATAACGGAATATTCGTATGTATCAGAGAGTAATTCTATAAGGCCCGTTCGTTCGAACGTCACACCCGCAATCAGTATGATAACCGCAATGATAATCCGGTATAATTTTATCAATAGTTTTTTCATCGCGAGAGCTTTCTTTGTACCTTGATGCCTTCGGGCGTCGCGAGCCGTTCCAGCATGGCCATTCCACCGTCAACAACTATGGCCAGGAGGGAAACAAGTATGGCGCCGCTCAGTATCATCTCCGGGTATACACGGGCAATACCCTGCTGGATGTATACACCCAGTCCTCCCGCTCCAATATAGGTGGCGATAGCGGCAATTCCAATATTCATGACGGCAGCCGTCCTCAGCCCCGCAATGATTACGGGGGTAGCCAGCGGGATTTCCAACTCTCGCAGGAGCTTCCACTTGCCCATCCCCATACCTCTGCCCGCGTCCACCAGGGAAGGAGGAACATTCTTTATGGCCGTATAGGTGTTTCTGATTATCGGAAGCTGACTGTAAAGAACCAGTGCTATAACAGCAGGGACTTTTCCCAACCCCATATTGACTATCGCAAGGACAGGGAGCATCAGTCCAAAGAGGGCAATGGAGGGTATGGTCATGAGTACGTTGGCGCCGTTCAAAACCCTGCAAGCGAACTGCTCGTACTTCGTAATGACCATCCCCAGGACCACGCCGATCGGTGTGGCTATAAGGAGCGCTACCCCCACAATCCATACATGCTCCCAGGAGAGATACATAACCTCGTCAAAGTTATCCACGATGAATCGCAGTGTACTCACACCGACACCCCATTTTCAACCGATTCCGCTTCATCGGCGTAACTTTCTTTTACCGCTTTCTGTATGTCGTTGTAAGTTACCGTGCCGGCAAAGTTTTTATCTTCGTCCACTACACAGAAGGTCCCGGCATCATGCATAAGCATAAAGGAGAGGACATCCCGGAGCGAGGTTTTTTCCCTCAGGAACAGGGGATATCGTTCGACCACGTCCCGTACCGGTCCCTCTTCATACTTGAGGCTTTTCTGCGTTACATTCCCTATTGGCTTGTTTCGTTCGATCACTATCCCGTAGCGAAATCCCTTTTCGTCAAGAAAATGTAATGCGTCCTGTGAACGATCGGTCCCCTGGATGATGTTCTTAGGCTTCCGGTTGATAACATCACTTACCCGCATGAGTCCGAGGACCTTCAGCGCCCTGTCGGCGCCGACAAAGTCCGCGACAAATTTGTTTTTTGGCTGCGTCAGAATCATCTCGGGCGTGTCATACTGGACCAGACGTCCCTTGTCGAAGATGGCAATGCGATCACCCATCTTTATCGCTTCGTGTATATCATGAGAGACAAAGGCCACCGTCTTCTTCAGGTTCGCTTGAAGCTTGAGGAACTCATTTTGAATCTCTTCCCTGTTTATGGGATCGATGGCACCAAAGGGTTCATCCATGAGAAGTATATCGGGGTCCGCGGCAAGCCCCCTGGCCACGCCCACTCTCTGTTGCTGGCCACCGGAGAGTTCTGCGGGATAACGGTCCCTGTACAATTCAGGTTCCAGGTTATTCATTTGAAGCAGGTCATCAATCCGCTTACTTATACGTTCTTTGTCCCACCCCAGAAGTTTGGGGACAACGGCGATGTTTTCGGCTATCGTCTTGTTCGGGAAGAGCCCGATTGCCTGGATGACATACCCCAGGCGCTGCCGAAGCTCCACGATGTTCATATCCATGATGTTCTGATCTTCGATGGTGATGTTTCCCCGTGTGAGCGTCTCCAACCGGTTGGTCAGGCGCAGTGTCGTGGTCTTGCCACATCCCGAGGGCCCGAGAAAGACGACAATCTCGCCCTGTGGTATGGTGAAACTGACATTATCGAGGGCTGTGACGGCGTCTCCCCCCGTACCGAATATCTTTGTGACAGATTCGTAGGTGATCATAGAAGGTCTCTCCGATCAACAGGCCACGCCGGTTAATGTGGAATGGCTTGGGTTATAACTGTTTCCCTGTATCCTCACGGTGACACTTGAGTATGAGGGAAGAATGTCGGTTATTCTGCTGTAAAACTCAGCCCAGGATAACAGGAAGATATGGAGCCATGGCTACATAGATTTGGCAACACATTGTTTTCACATGTATATTTGAATCGTAGCACATACGGCCCTTCCTGTCAAATCGGACAGCCCGAAAGAACCGTGATGGGATGGATTAATCGGCATCGCCGCGGTAGCGGGCAGGACGGCTTACGGAGAACTGTAGAGACCAGCCTCAGGAGATCTATCATAGTGGTATCAACGAGATGGCCGCAATTCTCCTGTTCGTCATATCTTCCCGTCGCTCCCCATCGCGGCGCACCGGGTCATGACAAACTCCAGGAAGACGTCGCAGGTTTCCTTCCAGTCCTCAGTGCGCTTGCGGCGATTTATGTCTTCGGGGTTGGTATAGTCGCATCCGGACAGCGTACGGCAGTCCGTACTTCCGAACTCCTTCAGAAAATCGCGGTAAAGTCTTGCCACCCCCGCTATGGCCCGGTCCCTGTCGGAGGCGTGTTCCTCCGGGACCCCTTTTTTGCCATTCCCGCACCGCAGGCCGATGGCCGCTCCGCTGCCGATCAGGAGGCCGCAGGTCGTCTGCCCCATGGCGATGGCACCCATGTACCCCGCCGTGGTCCATGAATACCCCTCCTTCGGAAGATTCCACAGACCCTGCAGACCCTGCAGGGTGGCCTCGGCTCAGGTGTACAGGTGCATCCGGGTGAGTGCATCGGAAAGGATCTCATTGAATCTGTCATCCATACGCTGTTTTCCTTTCAGGTAGTCAGATCATCCCTCCTGCGGGATTGTGAACCGCCAGGCGCAGAACCACTCATCCGGGTGGGGGTCCGGCGGGCATCCGATACACTCGGTTTGTATCCTCGCATCAATCCCCTCGGCGAAGCGGCCGTACTCCACCAGACCGACGGATTTGCAGGGATAATCGTCGAGCCCCTTGCGCTTGCGCGCCGACTGGACGCGAAGCGGCCGTACTCCACCAGACCGACGGATTTGCAGGGATAATCGTCGAGCCCCTTGCGCTTGCGCGCCGACTGGACGCGGCAGTCGTTCATCTGGAAGACAAAGCTGTCCGGACTTTCATCGACGATGGATTGGACGTTGACGCTCGCGTACATCCGGAATTTCAGCGCCCTCTTCAGCCCCTCTATCCCCGGGCGCTCAGGAAGCCCCAGAAACTGTTTGATGGACCAGGCCTCGAAGGGGGAAAAGCGCGTCCAGCAGGAATCGTTGCACCGCTTGGCGTCGTTCATACCGTGAACGGCCTCCACCGCCTGGAACCAGATACCATCCCCCGCGATCCAGTTGGCGCCGAGACTACCGACCAGTTCGACCAGCTTCTCCCTCGGCATATTCAGCAGCGGCGCGGGAATCCCCTCCTTCATCTCAAAGCCGAGGACGCGCGAAAGCCGCTTCATCTGAGCGTCGTAACTCCCGTGATATGCGGTCTTCATGATCTCCAGCGCCTTCTCGAACCCCATCTGGTGCTCCACTTCCCTGAACCAGAGGGTGTGGTGCACCACGGTCCGGTGCAGCATATCCAAGATGAAACGAGCCAGCTCCTCGTGCCCCAGGTCTTCGATGCCCTGTGTTTCCCTGTTCATGTATATTTTCTCCTCACTCGCGTGTTCGCTTACGTTTCGAACGGCTGATAGTCCATGTAAAATCGGTAGAAGGCGGCGAGGATCAGTGAATTCGTGATCGCCCCGCCACTGATGAGGCCGGGGATCTCTTTCAGCGGATACAGCACCACCTCGATGTCCTCCTTTTCATCCAGCGTCTGGTTCCCCTCAAGAACGACATTCGTGGCGACAAAGGTGTAACAGCGGTTACCCTGGAGGGCGGGATTCGGGTGCACCCACCCCAGAGATATCAGATCCTCCTCACGATAGCCGGTCTCTTCGCTCAGCTCCCGGCTGGCAGCGGCGGTAGGGGTGTCGTGGTCCTCTATGAGTCCCCCCGGAATCTCCAGGGTGATGTCTCGCACACCGTGACGGTACTGCTCTATCAGCACCACCTTGTTGTCGGGGGTCAGAGGGATGACATTCACCCAGTCGGACGATTCGACAACAAAGAAATCGTGCGCCTCCCCCGTCCGGGGAGAACGCGCCCGGTCGGTGCGCAGACTGAACACCCGGTATGATTTATCCTGGGTGCTCGACAGGATCTTCCATAGTTCAGGAGCCATAATATCCTCCCATGTGTACAAGAATTCTGGACTGACTGCCCGGCGGGCCTGCCATACGATATATCCGCGATCAACGTAATTGAAAAACCGCGACCGGTCAAGGAAGAAAGGGGCGGCCGGGGTAACGATTACCACCTGTACAAAATAGGGGCAGCGTCCTTTTTCCAACAGTGATTGCTACTTGTTTTAAACGAGGGATATCCCCCAGAGGTAGCAAGAAAAACAATACATCCTGAAAATATTTTGTCAAGGAATTACCTATAGTTGAAGGCCCGGCTCGGCAGGGGGCCAGTTGAAGTATTTCCCGGCGATTCCTTTCGCCGCGATGATCCCCGAGATGCCGCGGCTTTTGCCCGTGCCGTCGCCGGCGACGAAGATGCCCGGAACGTTCGTCTCCAGATCCCGGTCGGTGGGAAAGTGCGTGTCGAAGAATTTGATCTCCGGCGCGTACAGGAGGGTGGACGGGTGGAGGATGCCGGGGGCAATCTTGTCCAGCTTCTTGAGAGATTCCCAGAGATTGTCGATGATGCGGGCGGGCATCCCCAGTGTGATATCCCCCGGGGTGGCATGGCAGGTGGCCCTGCATACCTCGAACTGGCGGGTGGCACTGTCAAAAGTTGACGCGGCGCTCCGCCTCCCCTCACGGAAGTCCCCGATCCTCTGAACGACCGGTTTGCCCCCGCCCAGCAGGAAAAATTGCTTGGCGATGATCTGACCGAATTCCGTCGTATCGGAAAAGGGCTTGGTGAGCGCGATGGTATTGATCAGGGCGAAATTCGTATTCTTCGTCTTTCTGCCGGAGAGGGTGTCACCGTTCACCAGCTTAAATTGGAAGTAGTCTTCCACCCGGACCCGGCCGCCGGGGTTGGTGCAGAAGGTTCGGACCCTGTCGTCGTGTCTGGCGGTGCGGAAGATGAATTTGGGGTCGTATACGATATCGGTGATGGCATCATAAAATTTTCTGTTGAGTTCGAGGCGGATTCCCACGTCAATCGGACCGAAATTGTGCTCGATCTTCAACCGTTTCGCCACATCACGGAACCAGTAGGCGCCGCTTCGTCCGGGGGCGACAAGAACGACCCTGGCGGCATAATGAATCTCTTCCTGATCACAGCTGCCGGTGAGGCTATAACCTTCGCCATTCTTCTCAATGGAGGACACATCCGTCCCCAGGAGAAAATCCGTCTTTTTCAGGAAGCCTCTCAAATAGTCGACCACCGCCTTGCCGTTATCGGTCCCCCAGTGCCACTGCTCCGGCGCGATGAACTGGGCGCCGTGCTCCTCGGCGATGTCTCTCAACCCCTGGATCTTTTCGTTGTGATCGACAAAGGTTACCTGCTGACAGCGGGGGAAGCGTGTGAGGACCTGTCTGATTTCGTCCATCAGGTCTTTTGCTACGGCGCGATTGATCTGAAGCTCATCCAGATCGATCCCGATTCGATAGTCAAAGTTCAGTTTGCCGTCGTTCAGCAGACCTCCGGCGGGATAAGGGTGCCGGTCGACGATGGCGATTTCGTCGATGCCCAGACGCTCGAGCCAGAGCGCGGCAAAGAGGCCGGCCGGACCCGATCCGATGATCAATACGTTATACCGATCCATATCCGCTCCTCGTTCTCTTGTAGCATATTTTGGGGGAGAGAAACATAGTGGAGGCGGCCGTTTTTCCCGGTGAACAGCGGCATCAAGAATATCACCGGTACAGCCCGGCTTTTAAAAACACCTCGGGAGGAAATCGACATCGACCGGACAATTATGGATTCTACCGGGTTTCCCTGTCCAGTTCGGCGCGGACGGCCTTTGCCATGTCATGCAGTGCATAGGGCTTTTTTACATACGCCCCTACACCGAGATTAAGCGCGTCTTTGACCCTGTTCGATTCGGAAAATCCGCTTACAATAATGGCCTTTTGTCCACTGTGTATTTCCAAGACCTTTTCATACGTTTCAAGTCCATCCATGCCGGGATCCATCACCATGTCCAGAATCAGAAGATCAGCCTTCCGGGTTTTTAAATATTCGATAGCGGCTTCACCGCTGTCTGCCACATCAGTGCGATATCCCATTTTTCCCAGAAATTGTTGTGCTATGTCCCTTTGCTGCAGCATATCATCTACAATCAGAATCTTTTCCGTTCCCCTGTAATCGACTATGGGCTGCTGTGACTCCTGAGCCTCAATCTCGCCTGAGGTCACGGGAAAATAGAGGTCCACTCGTGTTCCTTCGCCCAACGTGGTCCTGACATCTATATATCCCTGATGATCCTTTACGGTGGACCAGATCACGGTCATGCCCAATCCTGTCCCGCTTCTGCCCATGACCTTCTTGGAATAAAAGGGTTCAAAAATCATTTTCACGTCTTCAGGAGAGATCCCCGTCCCACTATCGGCGACACTCAACACAACGTACTCACCTTTTTCTATGGTATCGTAGCCCCTTATGGGACTGTCCACGACCTGGTTCCTCGTCGTCACGGTAACGGTCCCGCCCTGGGGCATGGCCTCTGCGGCATTGGATGCAAGATTCATGAGTGTCTTTGAAAGGTGCACACCTGACCCTGACATATTCAAAAGGCCGTCATCCGGCTTAAAATCGAAACGGACCAGGGGATGATACTCGGCAAGATTGGCGTATTCGGGACTCCCAAAGTATCCCCGAACGGTGGAATTAAGATTTATGATGTTGGATGTGTTGACGCCTCTTCGCGCAAGGGTCAATAAATCCTGAACGATGGCAGCCGCCTTTTCTCCTGATTGTTTGATTATCTCGAGCGATTTTCGCATGGGGTTGTCTGGTGAAACGTCCATGAGCAGAACCTCAGGATAACTTACTATTCCACCCAGGATATTGTTCAGATCGTGGGCAACGCCCCCTGCAAGCATCCCGATGGCCTCCATCTTCTGGGAGCGCTGCAATTGCGTCTCCAGACTTTTCTTGTCTTGCGCCGCCTTCATGCGCTCCGTAATGTCATTGCCAACACAGAGCACCTCTTCAAGGTTCCCGTCCCTGTCATAAATGCCCTTATTGCTCCATGAAACCCACATTTTTTCTCCGCTGCGGCGAATATTTTCATTCTCAAAATTATCATACCGTTCAGGATGATTGAGAAAATCAGAAAAAAGATCGGATTTCTTTCTTTTGTTGGAATCGCTGTACGGGATAATCAGCCCCAGTGCATTTTCCCCCAGCATTTCATAGTCTCTATACCCGTAAATGTCCTGAGCATATCTATTTACAAAGGTAATTTTCCCCGTGGTGTCCAGACGCATGATTATGCTGTTCGCATTTTCAACAAGGACCCTGTACTTCTCTTCACTCTTCTGCGTCTCATCGAACATCTTAACATTATTTATACTTATGGCAATCTGGCGGGCAATTCCCGCGAGCAGGTTCAAGTCGCTCTGTTGAGGTGGTCCCGATGAATGAGAGTTTCCCAGTGCCAAAACTCCCAACGATTTGTTCTCATATACAATGGGTACACACACAAAGGATTGCATTCCCAAAGCATTGAGCAGATCTTTGCTTACTTTCGGTATCTCTTCAAACACCTCTTCCACATCACTTACAATATAGGGCATTTGATTCTTAAAGGCCACGCTACTGGCCGCCCGTGATCCGGGTCTGTCAAGATGGAGTGCAGTGTTTTTAAAGATTTCTATCTGTTCCGGAGAATAGCCGTATCCTGCTCGATACAGGAGGCGCGTCTTGTCATTATTTGCCAGCATTACGCCACCGTAATCATAATCGAGATGTTTCTCCAGGGTACCCATAACGCTCCCTAACAGTTCGTCTATGTCAAGTATGGTAGCTATGGCATGGCCGATCTCCTGAACAAGTTTAGAGTCGTTATATCTCCTGTCGGATTCCGCTATTAGGTGCTCTGCAACCTTCCCTTGATGTTGAATCTGGCGAGCGAGATACTGTCGTTCATGAAAACCTGTGTAGCACGATAAGGCAAGAAGTCCGGTTGATAACGACAACAGAAGAGGTATGAGAGATACGACAGGAAGGAAAAAAGCCGATACGATGCCTGTGATTATACCGAACGACAGGATATAGTTGCGCCACCTCTGGGCCTTTTTAAAGGGGGGCTCATGCCATGAAATAACGTACCTGCACCGCTTTGCGCCCTCGTGTATGCACTCAGGATGGCTTACTGTCGCATATTCCCCGGTAAAAAACATAGCCCCGGATTCCAGCGTCCCGATGCGATTCTGGCACTGGTATGGTTTTTCTTTGACGCCCGGGTACATCTCATAGACTGCTTCAACCTTATTAGCGGCTATCTTTCTTACCGAAACAGCCGTACTTTTTGATATTTTCGATCCGACCCTTTCGAGCATCCCATAAACCATCGCAGGATTCATGAATCCAAGGATATACTGTTTGGTTGATCCCAGGGCCGCGGATTCGGCGCTATATCGACCGGCTTCTCTCGCTATATTGTCGTTCCCCGTCAGTCTATCTGAAATCTCATGGAAACGATCAGCCTGCTCCTGGCTAATCCAGCATCCATCATCTTCCAGTTCGGATCTTGACAGGCCGGCATATTCCAGGACCGTATTGATATTGATCTCGGGATATTTTTCCTTAAATAATTCTGCATAGATTCTCAGAATTCTAACACTATAAAGATTGGAATCCGATTCTCCGGTGTTCGCCATGAATCGTTCCTTCTCGCAGATACAGCCCAGTTCGCGCCCCTTGTCTTTTCGATACATTCCTATAAGGACAATCGGCAGGTTTTGAAAAAAAATTAACTTTTCCCCAAAATGCCCAAATCTGCTCGAAGAAAACTTCTACGACACTGTCAGCTTTTTAGTGATGTATTTTCCCCCTCCGTCAGAAATCATCCAGAATTTTCCACGGAGGTGATGGCTGCACAGAAAGGGGGAAACCTCGGCCTGCTGTGCGCTTGCCGTGAAGATTTCCCCCGATTGGTTTCTTATCTTATTGCGATTTGATGCTTACAACGGGACAGTCGGCGTTGAGAATAACATACTGCGCAGTTGAGCCGAGAAGAAACTTCCCTACCTTTGATTTCATCTTGACGCCCACGATAATCTCATCGGCCTTCTGGTCCTTTGCGAATTCGACAATATCCTCACCGGGCGAAAGACCGCGAATCAGGAGCTCTGATTCAGCTTTGATTCCCGCTTCTTTCAGCACCCCTTCAGCATAACTCAGCTCCCCCTTGGCAGCATCTATTTCTTCGATCTTCTCACCCATCCCGCCTTCAAGAGAAGATATAAGGTAGACCGTCGCATCAAAGGCCTTTGCGTGAAGCTTTACCGTATCCAGAAGCGCCTTTGACATTTTCGACTCTCTGTAACCCACGACTATTTTCATTCCATCCTCCTTCATTTTTCGAAAAAGAGGGTCAGTGCCCACCCTTCCGTTCGGTGCTTCCAAGTGTCTTTAAGGACCCCCCCTCCATGGGAAGCAGTAGAAACATGACATTCTGGGAATCCTTTGTCAAGAAATTTTCTGCAGTTGAATATTCACCCTAGGAAATGATTGTTTTCCCCGCACATATCTCTGAAGAGCGGCAGTACGCACGAGGGCACTGACACTGATTCCTGACATACACTGAAGTCCTCCAAGGGTTAAGGGAGGGTCAAAGGTATAGGAGGGGCCAGATCTTTATTCTATACAATATATGCCTTGCCGTAATGAATTATCAAAAATCAAGATTTGACCCATCTCTTCCCTTTGACCCTATGGTCGATTTTCACGCATCAAAGCAAAACGAAAACTTGTACAGATCCGCCATCTCCTCGGAGAATCTGAATGCCCGGTACATAAAAATCCGCTCCCAGGGAACGACCACATTATCGAAGACGCACAGTGCCTCGTGGTCCCGAAACGCGGCGGCTGCCATGTTTACGATGCTGTTCCCCGCCCTCGTTGCGCTGTGAGATGCGGGGTCTATCACGAAGGTGACCCCTTCCGCGTCGATCGGCAACGCAAAGAAGATGGCATAGGCCTCGTCCCGTTCCGTCATGGCCGTGGTCGGTATGACCAGCATTTCGTGTGAATTCAGGGCGCTTACCCCGCATGCCTTCGCCCCGCGCAGCATAACTCCGTTGGCTGTCTCGTCTACCGCGTGCAGCAGGAGGTCGGCGTGCGGTTGCCGGTGGGGGGGCAGCCACCTGTTCCCCTGCGGGTCAACCAGCGACCCGTCGCAGGTCAGATCATTTTCCTGGATATATTCCAGGTATTTGAGGAACCGTCCGTGATGATTTGTTCCGTGGGAAGCATCAATATCATCGGTTGTTATGGAAAGGGCGTTTAACGTGTTCATCCCCAGCGTGCGTTGGAAGCAATGTCCATTATTGCCGTTGAACAGTTGGTTCAGTTGCGCCTTTTTTATCAGATCATCGATGTTCTGGCTGATGTGGTTAAAGCGGTTGATCCTGGACCCGGTGATGTGGGATATTGCAACTATGATCTGTTCATGCTGTGGCACCTGGGCCATTTCATATGTCTTGGCTATCGTATCGATGGATTTACAGACAGCCGGATTCTCATATGCGTTTACTGTTCTGTTGCCCCGTATATAGACATCCAGATTGAGATCATCCAGACTGTCTCTGTATTGTCCCGAAGTCATCATGATGTTTACATAACCTCCCGGAAAAGTATGAATATTGAAGAGGGGGAATTTAGAGATGAATCTCTCACGCAAAATGGTATAGCACTGTGTCAGTCTCTTATAAAAAGTCTAAATTCCCCCCCGTGAAGTGGCTCTTAAAAAAAAGATCCTTTCGTCAGCCATGCCGGGTACCGGATTGTCTGCTCCGGAATGTACGCCATACCCCTGTTAAAAGGGGTATAACGGCCACTCCGCCTTGTCTTTCGTAATTCCTCTCTTACACTAATCATGCCAATGTGAAACATTTCGCGCGTACGGCATAATTGTTCATATATTACAAATGGTTGCACCTGAAGCCATTGTAAAGACGGATTGATGGTGGCCAAAAAAGTTGACTGTCGTGTCTGAATGGCACACCGGTGCAACGAATGCATCGTGCTTTGCGTGGTATTGCGGAATGGTACCCACTGCGTCATCGTGACATACCCATGTCATTCTGACTCGGTTGCCCCCATCCCTCCGAGGCAACGGTTTCACCGCTTTCCCATTGACAGGGAGGCCCGCCTCTCCTATACTTCGCTCTCAGCAAAACGGGAAGAGACGTCACGAGGGCAAAGGATGCGAACCCGTTCGAAATTATCCCTGCATATCATCTGCGTTCTGGTCCTCCTTGTATCCGCGGGGTGTGCCGGCCTGCATGCCAGGGATTATGGCCGGATTATACCTGACGGAGACGTGACAGAAGCCTTCGGAACATATCAAACCGACCCTGATCTCACGTACTATATCAGCGGCTCGGATGTGTACCCCAATGCTATTATGGGGCTGAACAGGGCCTATATCCTCGATTCCACCCTGTGGAAAAAGCTCAAGATGACGCCTCAGGTACTACGTGAACTTGTCACAAACATGCAGATGAAGGCCACGATCCAGCATGGGTTTGTCTTGGTTGATCCCGAGGGGAATCGGATAGGGGTATGGTACTCCATCCTTTCGGCCACGACATCGCTCTGGATGAAGAACGATCATACGGTTGTGATCGTGACGCCAGACCTCGATACGTACGAGAAGATCGAAAGGTGGCCCTTTTCTAGGATGCGATAGCCGCATCGTACGTACGTAGTATCTTCAATATAAAGAGGCCCCGGTCGATCCTTCCCGCGGAGGGGTGGAACGGAATTGCAATAGAGATACGGACACGGTATAGCTTCTTGGTCGCGAAAGCGCCGGGAAACAGGGGAAATTGTGAAGTGGGTATCTTTGAGATATCGAGGGACCACCGAAAATGGGTACGGGGTCTGCACCGGAAAAAGACCCGGGAGAAGGAGGGCCTGTTCATCGCCGAGGGGTTCAACGCCCTCGAGGCCGCTGTCCGGACAACCCATCACCCGATAGTTGAGGTTATGACGGACGGAGATCACCATGAGAGGGTTGTCGATATCCTCCCCGATGATCTGCCGGTTTTTGAATGCTCCGGCAGCATCATGGAGGAGATCTCCACGGAGAAAACTCCGCAGGGGGTAATGATAATCTGCCGCAGGGGGAAATTCGATTTTCAGGCCCTGGAAGGAGCGCTCCCCGATACCCTCCTGTATCTCGACCGGGTGTCTGATCCGGGGAACCTGGGAACCATTGTGCGCACGGCCGCCTGGTTCGGAATCGGACAGCTGGTCCTGAGTCCCTCCTGCGTTGATCCCTTCAACACAAAGGCGATACGGGCGTCCGCCGGGGCGATCTTCACGACCGAGATATATCAATCTGTCGATCCCAACCAGATACGCGGGTTCGCGGAGAGGATGGGGTACCGGATGGTGGCGATGGTTCCGCGGGGGGGCGGTTCGCCAGGCAAACTCAAGAAGACGGGCAAAAAGATCGTGATGCTGGGGCAGGAAGCGGACGGCCTGTCGGAGGAGCTGAAGGGATGTGCCGATCAGCTCGTCTCGATCCCGGGGAGGGGGGAGATCGAATCCCTGAACCTGTCGGTCGCCGCCGCGATCATCCTCTATGAGATCGCGAAGTGAATAAGGTCCCTCAATCCAGTTCGCCGGTGCGGCCCTTTCTGAAGAAGTAGTCCGGAAACGAGATCTCGGAGATAATCATACCCGTCAGGATACAGGCGGCACCGATGAGACCCCGGACACCGAACCGCTCGCCGATTGCCCAGTAGGCGTACAGCGCCGCGAATACCGGCTCCATGCAGAAGATCAGTGCTGTGTGCGTCGGGCTGGTGAAGCGCTGCATGGCGGTCTGGACCAGGAAGGCGAAAATCGTGGCCAAGAGGACACAGATCACCAGCGCCCAGAGTATCTCAGGATGCCAGACCAGAATTTCATTCCCCTTAGCCTGCGCCACCAGGGCGCTCAACAGCGCCACGACCCCGATCTGGACCGTCGTCAGCCAGTACACATCGCTCGCCCGAGCGAATCTGCCGGTGAAGATGAGGTGCAGCGCGATGCAGACCGCGCAGGTGATCCCGAGGATGTCACCCCTGTTGAGACCCCAGCCCCCGTTCGTGCAGAGGAGAAAGAGCCCCGCAGTGGCCAGGATCACCCCCAGCTTCATGTTGAGGGTCACGGAATGCCGCAGGAAAGTGGCCCCAATAACCGGTACGAGAACAACATTGAGCCCCGTCAGAAAAGCGGTGTTCGAGGCGGTGGCGTACAGGAGGGCCATGGTCTGAAATGCAAACGCGCCGAAGAGCAGGACGCCGAGGACCACGCCCCTCGTGAGGTATTCCTTTCTGAGTGGCCGTTTCACGATCAGGCAGATCGCCAGGAGGATCAGAAACGCAAGGCCGAAGCGCTGTGACAGGAAGGGAAAGACCCCCACCTGCTGTACGGCCTGCTTGACCACGACGAAGGTAACCCCCCAGAACAGTGTGGTTATGAGGAGCAGAAGATCAGCGCCCAGTCTGCGCATCTTCTCCGGCGAGTGTGCCATATACCCTGCCCTCCTTCAGGCAAAACCGCCTTATATCGCTTGCATTTTCCAAAAGCAACCAAAAACGGTCCCCGGCTTTTTATCTTGACAACACCCCGCCTCAATAGTAACTACTGCCAACAATACACAGCTTCTTAGAAAAGGAGGAGGATATGAAAAATCGCGGTATAATTATTGCTTTAGTGGTAATCGCCGGATTTGTTGCACTCTCGATTGGCGGCTGCCAGCGCGCGGCAGAGGAGATCACGACCATCACCTGCGCCACGGATGCCACCTGGCCCCCGATGGAAATGGTGAGCGAGAATAAGGACATCGTCGGTTTCGACATCGACTTTTTCAATGCCGTGGCCGAGGAGGCGGGTTTCAAGGTGGAATTCAAAAACACCGCGTGGGACGGTATCTTCGCCGGTATCGCCGCCGGCAAGTATGACGCCATCATATCCTCCGTCACCATTACCGACGAGCGTAAAAAGAGCATGAGCTTCTCCGAGCCTTATATCAATGCCGGTCAGGTGCTCATCGTCCCGAAGGAATCGGATGCCGTCATGATCGCCGATCTGGTCGGAGAGCGCGTGGGGGCCCAGATAGGAACGACAGGCGGTCGTGAGATCGACAAGGCAGAGGGCGTGGAACTGAAGAGCTATGACGAGATCGGTCTGGCCTTTGAAGATATGGCCGTGGGACGCATCGCCGGCGTCGTCTGCGACACCCCGGTAGCCGCGCAGTACGCGCTCCAGCAGGCGGAATACAAGGAAAAGTTCAAGATCGTGGGAGATGTCCTGACGACGGAATACTACGGTATCGTGGTACAGAAGGGTAATCAGGAGCTGCTTGATCTGATCAATAAGGGTATCAAGGCCGTACAGGAAAAGGGTATCG
>JAFCZZ010000293.1 GCA_019314085.1 Deltaproteobacteria bacterium
GTCTTGTAAAGCTCGGGATCGGCCATGGCGGCGGAAAGATCCTGCTTTCGCGCCTCCAGATCTTCGATGATGTCCGGCAGTTTCTCCCGTTCGCGCTGCTCCTTGAAGGTAAGCCTGCGGGAACCGGTGGGCACGCTGCGGGGTCTGCCCTTTTTGGGCTTAGGTTCCGGGGTTGATTCCTCCGGCTGGGGCCGCTGACGGAGCCAGTCGTCGTAACCGCCCACGTATTCTTCTACCCGTCCCGATTCTTCAAAGACCAGGGTGGAAGTGGCGACGTTGTTCAGGAAGGTGCGGTCGTGGCTTACCAGCAGGACCGTCCCGGTGTACTCGATCAGCATAGCTTCCAGCAGTGCCAGACTTTCTCCGTCCAGGTCGTTGGTGGGCTCGTCCAGGACCAGCACATTGGACGGCCGGGTGAAGAGCCTGGCCAGAAGGAGCCGGTTGCGCTCCCCGCCGGAAAGGGAGGTGATGGGGGCCCGGGCCTGGGCGGGTGAAAACAGGAAGTCTTGCAGATAGCCGATGACATGCCGCCGCTTCCCGTCCACCATGACCATGTCGCCCTCATCTGTAACGTTTTCCTGAAGGGTCTTGCTTTCATCGAGTTGAGCCCTGAGCTGATCGAAATAGGCAACCCGCAGGCGGGTCCCGTGTCGCACGGACCCCCTGTCCGGTTCGATCTCTCCCAGCAGAATCCGAAGCAGCGTGGTCTTGCCGCAGCCGTTCGGTCCGATGACGCCGATTTTATCACCCCGCATGACGGTTGTTGAAAAATCCGTAATCAGGGGGTAGTTGTCATAGGCAACGGCAATATTCTTTGCTTCGATGGCCAACCGGCCCGACCGCTCGGCCTCCTGCACCATGAGGCGCAGATTGCCGCTCCGGGCACGGCGCTGCTCCACCTCGGCCCGCATCTTCATCAGGTCCCGCACCCGTCCCTCATTACGGGTTCGCCGTGCCTTGACACCCTGCCTGAGCCAGACCTCTTCGCGCCCCAGATGTTTGTCAAACTCTGCATTGCGCGAGTCTTCGTTCTCAAGCAGTTCCTGCTTGCGGGTGAGGTAATCATCATAATCACCGGCAAACGAGGTCAGCATGCCACGGTCGAGTTCCACGATGCGAGTGGATACCCTATTAAGGAAGGCCCGGTCGTGGGTGACAAAAATCATGGTTTTCCCCGAGCGGAGCAGGAACTGTTCCATCCAGACAATGGCGTCGATATCCAGATGATTGGTCGGTTCATCAAGCATGAGGATGTCCGGCTCGCTCACCAGCGCCCGCGCCAGGAGCACTCGCCGTTTCAGTCCGGCGGAAAGGGTGCTGCATGCCGCCGTCTCGTCGAGGCCCATGCGGGAGATGGCCGTCTGAACCTGCTGGTGCGGCTGTCCCGACGAGACGATATCGTAGACGGTGCCGTCCAGATCGAGGGGCACTTCCTGGGGCAGCAGGGCTGTTTTCAGCCCTTGGGCTTTCGTGATCATTCCGCTGTCGGGAGACAGCTCTCCATGGATCAATCGGAGCAGCGTGGATTTACCGGTACCGTTGCGACCGACCAGGCAGATCCGTTCACCCCGCTCGATCTGCCAATTCGCCTCCTCGAGCAGTACCGGACCGCCGAAGCTAATGGTCACATCCTTGAGGGTCACCAGCGCCATACGATATTCCTTCCGGACCCAAGTTTCGAGACCTTTGCAGAATGTTCAATTTTGTTCAAGTTCAAGGAAGGCGAAAATTTTAACGGCTCGACTGAGCTCGCCGAAGACCACAGGAATATATTGGATATTTCGAGGATTAAAATTTGAGACTGACGCAGAAATTGGTCAAAAGGGGACGTTATGCAAAGGTCTCGTTTCATCGCATGGAGCTTAAGCATCATGTTGTTCCTCTCTGGTGTCATCGGGTGATTTCTGTTGTCGCAGGGTGGCATTCAGTCTGCCTCATTACATGAACCACGGGGATCTTTGGTGCGCCCATTGACACAGGCGAGATCCTCCCGGAGATTCACGCCGTCCGGTGGCTGTCGTTCCTTCATTCGGTTTCTATAATGATACCGCACTGCTCGCACCGGTAACGGACTTTTCCCTTGTCTGCCGCTTCAATCGCATCAAAATCATAGTGCTTCCTGCCATGTATCTCAAAACACTCGGGGCAATACCGTTCGTGCAGTTCGTCGGCGTTGATGGTCAGATGGCAGTGCCGGCACCGCAGCATATTTTTCTTTTCCGGCAACAGGACAAGGGTGGGATGCCTGCATGAAGTCATATGAGACACCGTTTCTTCAGATGATGGTAAGGAGTTACCTGCACCACTTTAATCGTATGGCCATCATACTCAACCGTCTGGCCGTTTCTGATTTTACATCGTTTTCTGTATTCGACGGTTCCGTCTACGATGACCAGTCCGTTTTCGATTACTATTTTGCCATACCGCCCGTTTCACACAACCCCGATGCCTTTAACAGCTTGTTCAGTTCGATATAGTCACCCGATAATTCGAATGTTTCCACGCCACTTCCTTTACGACCCTTTAAGTGCTTCAAAGAGATATTCGAGCCCGTTAGTTTTAATTTCATACACCGTGCGAAGCATATCACCCAGTTCGCCCTGGGGAAAGCCTGTTCGGAAAAACCAGACGACATATGATTCGGGAAGATCCACAAGATACCGGCCGGCATATTTGCCGTAGGGCATTTTTGCCTGAGCCAGCTTCAACAGGCAGTGATAATCGGGATAAACGGACGTCCCCGATTCATTGTTGTCGGAATTCATGAAAGAGTCCTGTTCATACTGCTCGCCATCGCCGGTGCGTTGCATCATCCGCCGAATTTTAGTGCTGATGATTTCGCAAAAAGGATCAATTACCTTGTCGTGTCATTCCCGCAAAAGCGGAAATCTGATGATTATCAGACCGGATGACGCCAGTATCGTTAATAATAGATCACCCCGGTTCCTTTAATACGGATTCTCAAATCTTACAACATCATTTTTGATCGCACTTTGACGGTGTACAATTGGGCATTCGTATTTCCCGGAAAGTCCTTCTTTATACTCAAAATTGATGGTAAAGGAAGATATCAGGCGGGTTTTATGGATTTAATTTTTGATTACGAATGGTTGTGGTGGTCGGAGTCTTGTCAAATCTTGGAATACCTGGTCAATAGTAAACGACCCCTTTCTTCCTGTCGTCATAAGTCAAACGGCGACTTGACCCCTTGTTTGCCGTCATAAGTCAAACGGCGACTTGACCCCTTGTCCCCTTGTCATACGACAATAGTAAGAGGTTCTTTTCGTTCTCTGGATGCTTGTCTAAATTTTTTTTTCATAACCATTCTTACTATCGGATTAGCCTCAGCAACTCTTGCTTTCTGCATACAACTGCTAACACATGCCATGCACCCTATACACTGATTTTTTGCCGCCTCACTCAGATACATACCCGTGTCAGGTGATAGTAAACCAATAGGGCAGTTTTCCGCGCATTTTCCACATTGTACGCATAGTTTTGCAATGTATGCAGGTTTGAGAGCTGAGTATTTGTCAGACTTGGAGATGTTGCACCAGCAGCGGTAACACCAAAACCATTTTCGGAAAGAATTTCCACCATACGGTAAAGAGCAATTCCATAGTTCCGATTGCCATAAACAACAATCGCGCTGCATTCTTTTCCATTTCCGCCAATGGCTCTGAGACACTCCATGGCTTGAAGCGGAAGCTTGCCGGAATAAACAGGGGCACCGACAATCAAATGATCTATATTTGCTGTAACTGTATTTGGATTAGCGATTATTTCCGCTCGGATATCTGGAAAAGTCATGTCCAGCGTTTGCGGGTCCTTTGCACCCATTCCCAAAGCTACGGCTCTACATATTTTTTTAGTTGTATTTGTTGGGGAGAAATATAGAATTCCTATACGTTT
>JAFCZZ010000022.1 GCA_019314085.1 Deltaproteobacteria bacterium
TACTTATTGTTTTCAACCGTAGGCTTTATGACGCCATCGAAATCAATTGCAACTATTTTATATCTTCTTTTCATACTTTACCTCCGGTATAAAACATAAGCGTTGATGGTCGCTCCACCAGTACGGCGGCCTTATCCCCCACTGCCGAATCGTAACACCCACACGCGCCTGGCCATCGAAGGGAATAGCACGCATCAACCTGCCATTCGGGCCGTACACGCTCCAATCTTCGGACCAGGGTGTAACTTCCCACCAATCTACGGCACCTAGTCCCTGGGAGGATTTTTTACCTATATGTGTTACGCCTAAGCACAGATCCCGCACAGCCTCTATATCACCTACCGCATACCATACTAACTGGTCAAACAACTGCACCACCAACGGCATGCGGTAGGCTTTGTACCTACTACTCTTTACATTTATCTTTCCACGCTTGCCACCGAAGTTGATATACTTCTCCAGGTGGTCGTCGAATCGCTTGTGCCAGTGCATGACGTATTCGCCCAGGGGTGGCTCCATATTAAACGAGCAGGCCCAGTACCAGTTATCGCCATCCCCCCGGCGCTCGAAAGGAAGTTCCGGGGTAATGAGGTCATTGGTCAGCATATGGCTGCTGGCATTATAATAAGCCTCCGGGTGGTTACGCCGCATCCATTCGGCGGCAAGGATTCCGTCAAGCGGAAACCAAGGGTCAGTTCCCGCTATGCGTCCATCCTGCAAGCGTGCAGTAATGCGTATCGGCTGCATTACTTACCACCGCCAGCTGCAAGCAGTTTCTTTAGTTCATCCGCCTTGTTTTCGAGATACTGGTTATAAAGCTGCACCAAGAAGTCATCATATTGGTTTTTCGCCTCTTCCGCGGGTTTGGACAACCATAAGCAATCTGCCGACACCGACAGAAATTTTCCCGTAGTTTCTTTTGCCCCTGCTGGCCGCCAGGTGTATTCAATGTCGCATAACCCACAGCCTATGTTTGATTTTCCCCCAATATATGGATGTTTTGAAAACTCCACCAGCGCCGACACGAAGGCGCCCAGTTCCAGGTCGGTCATGTCGCATAAATCAATCCGCTGATACAAAACAGCACCCGCCGCCAGCATTTCCACCGTGTACCTCATCTGCTGCGGCAGGTCCTCTTTCTTCTTTTTCTTTTCCTCCTGTACCGGTTCGCTTCCATCTGTTATCGCCAGGGTAGGCTGCCCTTCCGATAAGGCCAGGCGATTTTCCGCTGGATCATGTAGGTATTTGCGTAGGTTTTCGTTTTTAGCGTCGTCCATCCGCGTAAAACTTTTCTCAAACGTCCACTGCCGCCAGGACGGAGCGTTTGGATCGCGCAGGTGTTCCGGCAATATCCGCTGGCACTCGGCAACAAGCGGGTACATCGCGCCGATTTTGACTTTTCCCGTGAGGATCTGATTGCCTACGCTGCCGCCGAAAACGGAAAGCATGGGTACATTACGGCGGTAAAGGCGAGCCTGATCAATGTCAACGGATTGTTCCCCGCCCAGGGAGCCACCGGAGAAAAGCAGGTAGAACACCGCCGGATTATATTGCAGACCACCTAACTTTTCGGTCATGTAGATGGCAGCGAGGTCGCGCAGTATACCGCGGAACGAATTTCCACTGTAAATCGTACATTCTGTAGGTTTTCCGTCTGAATCAATAATGATATCGGTGGACAAATAGGAGTCAACGCCAAGCGACTCACCTATGTGTGAAAGCGGGCTTAATAATGTGATTTTTCCATCTAAACGAATGTTATGTGTCATTATTCAACTACCTCCCCTGTTTCTGTATCTACGAATTTTGCTTCAATCGGCTTTTCTCTTTCAAGCCTATCTCTAACCAGCAAAATGACCAGCGAAGCTTTTTGATAAAGCACGTCCAGTACTTCCCGGTGATCCACCATTTGCAACACGTCCGTTAAAAACTGCCTACGGCCCTTGTCCTGCACCTGGATAACAGACCCATCTTCCATCATCTTCATACTTATTATTCCGTCCGGCAGGGTCTTCGCCCAACGCGGGTGAATCGTTGAGCAATAAAGTTTTGGCTTTAGTTTTTCGATAAACTCTCCCAAATCAGTCGCTCGTTTAGCAACGCTTTTCACGGCCCGTTCAGTCTGCCCCCATAGATCTGGCGTTACCTTGAAGCGTTTGACGTCCCGGCTCCGGTAAATTGCGTAAACTAAAAGGGCAGCTGTAGCTGCCCGCTCGTCGTCTGTATCAAAGTTGTAGAACATGGCTTCTCCTCCTTTTTCTTTTCTTCCAGCTTCTGCGCTACAAATATGGCCAGGTCGAAAAGCCTGGTTCCCCGGTGCGGCGCGATCTTTTCTTCCATTGCTTGAAACTCTGCTAATCCAAACTGCTTAATCCGGTTCTGGTTATACCGTCCCGTTCTGATTTCTTCCTTTGAAAATACGGCATATAACTGCTCAATTACACTCAGCCAGTCAGTTAGCGGTTTCCTCCAGACGCAGACCATCGTATCCTCGAACTGCACCGGAAAGCCGTCTCTGTCGTAAGCCACCTGCGCCCGGAAATGCAGCCAACGCTGGCCGCTAATAGCTATACAGAACACAAACGGCGGTTCCGGCGGTTCAAGCAGGAAATTCCGGATCTCCGGCCTGGAAGGGTGTCTTAGCCCTGCTTCCGTAGCCAGTATGCTGTAATTTCTCAGCGACATAAACGATAGACAAAAGGCGCACCCTGGACACACTGATTTACTCCCCGGCCACCTGGCCTTGTCCCGGTCGGTAAATGTGTCTTTGATCGTCTTTTTTACCGGTTGGCCCCTGCCCCCGGTCAATCCGCCGCAAAGCCAGCAACGGGTGTCCGGTACGTCTGCCAGCGGCACATCGGTGTATTCCACCACTTTACCCATCGCTACGGGTACATGTGGCGTTTTCAGCGCGGCCTGCCTGATAAACTGCGTAGGCGTTAGCATCACCATCGCCATCCCTTCCTTTCGTAAAGTTTGTTTGTCTCCATTCCCGGCAGTAACACTGTCGGCACTACCGGCCAGGCATTAACCTTATCTTCCGGGTAAATCACCGGGATCAGGTATTCAATGTCCTGGTATTTGGCCCGGTAAACGGGGCATAAGCGGCGGTTATATACCTGAACGTCTACTTGCTGTCGGTTGTCCTGGAGTGCAGTCTGAATTATCGTGCGGATGGTTCTGGTCGGTAGATTTGCTACGCGCTGGCGAAATCTCTCTACGGCGTGCGGCGAAACGTAAAATGGTTGCTTAAACATCATCGGTAGCCACTTCCCGCAATATGTCTGCTTTTCGTAGTGCTCGCAAAGCCACTCCGATCATGTGCAGAACGTACTGCTTCTTCTGATCCGCCCGCACTGCTTTTCTGTACCTGCACATGGCTATTTTTACGGCGGCAGGACTTCTTCTCTTGAGTTTTTCCGCTATTTTCTTCACCGGCCAACCTTCAGCGTAACCGTCCACCATAATCTGGTTCTCTTCGTCCACCCAACGGGGCTTCGCTGGATAACCCAGAGAGAGGTACTTATAAACAGTCGTGTGCCCCAGTTTCAAAAGCCGCGCTACTTCATGTCCGTTTCGCTTTTCGGCGTAGAGTTGTCTGATCTGCTCTGGCTCCGCTTTTCTCTTGCCTCGTCGATCAGCCGGCGGATGACTTCGCCGATGCTGATTCCCCTGGTAAAACTCTCCGCCCTCAGCCAGGTGTACTGCACTTTGTTCACCAGTACATGCAGCTTGTGCCACAACGATAACACCTCCCTTGTGGTATTGTGGAAGCAATGGGCAAAAAATTTTTGCCCCGCTGAAGCAGGGCTACTCATCATTCCTCTGCTTTAAACAGCCACCCGTCCCGGGCAAAGGCAACGGGGATCATGCTACCATCGTCGGTAAAAGACATCAGCTTAAATAAATCCTCTTTGCTCAGGCCGCTTACTGTCTTGTTTCTGTGGTCTATCTCGTATTTATCAACACCCGCTTCTTCTAAGAATTTGATTGCGTCAAACACCTGAATCTACCTCCCAGTAATTGCACCGGAGTTTAATTCTCGCTCCGTTATTGAACTTTTCGTCCAGCAAAAGTTCAATAAGCCTACACTTGCCGAATCCTTCCCAAATGTAATGCTTGCACGTTCCGCAGTTTATCTTTTCCGTGCCTTCTTCTTTTGCTTCCCACAGGAGACACCCTCTAGAATTGACCATCAAGAATCCCCCACCTGTCCTTCCAGCTTAGATCGTTACAGGGTTGCCGGTCGGCCAGTTCCGCCTTTTTGGCTGCGTTCCATGCGTCTACGGGGGCCAGGTAGCCGGTTATCCGGCGGATTCTTTTAATCGGGGAGCGCGGGTAAGATTTGATTTCCACCTCATTGCCGTCTGCCGCCATTTCAATCTTTGCCAACGGATATTGCTTACCTTCCCACCTTTGGCGCTCTTCCGCTATAATTTCTTCCACCTGTTTTTCGTGTATTTCGCCGCGAACAATCACAGTAATGTCGTCTACTATGAAGCGCTTTTCGTCAGGCATCGCCATCGATCATCCCTTCGTAAGCAAAGGAAACGATTGCTTCTTCTTCAACCCAGCGTCCGCAGGAGAGGCATTTCAGCTTGCTGGCGAAGGGCGTTAGGCGGTTTGCCTCGGTAATTGTCTTGCAGTATGGGCATTTAACCTTGTAAATTTCGCCCTGGAGAACCATGCGAAAAACCTCCTAATTGAACAAAAGTATAACAAACCTCTTGTTATTGTACTTTTTGCCTCCGAAAGTTTAATTTGGCCTGGTCAGTATGATCTCGCGTGTGTCTGCCCGATATTCAACGATATAGCCCATGTTTCCAGCCACAAATCGCAAAGGTATCATGGTTCGGGCCTTGTCGGTAATAAAAGGTTCCTGATCCATAAGCACCTGCAAGCCGTCTACCACAGCTATCTTGTTGCCAATGGTGAGTTCGATCTTTTTTGCGGCCTGGGGAGCGGCCAGATCCAACGCCGTCCACGCTTCATAAAAAGCCCACCCCATGTCGGTTTTGTATGTAACCCAGGGGTAAGGCAACCAAGCGTAGCCGTTATCACCCCAAGACGTTCCCCAGGAATTACGCAGGAGGAAAGCCTGCCTCTCGTCGCTGTACCCCACCAGCGCTACGGCATGGCCGCCGAGTATTCTGCCACCTGGAAGTGGAATGGCGTAATCCGGCGGCTTTACGTTGAGGAAGTTGCTACACACCAGCACGGCAGCCAGAACGACGCCTTCCTGATAGATTGCCCTTTTGAGTTCTTCTACCTTACCCGTACGGTTTTTGTCGGTAAAGTTACAAACCGAGGCATAAGTTTGGATTTTGTATTTTGCGGCGGAAGTATTCAGGTTAGACGGCAGAGCAGGCACGTTCTTATCGCTGGTTAGCCAGGAATACGGTAGTTGCTCCTCTGTACACACACCGAAATCACGAAGAACTTTGAGAGCTACCCTTGGGTAAGTTCCGGTCTGGTCAGGTATCCCGTCCATCTGCTTGCATTTAGCGTAGAGGTATGCTACGGATAAACCGCTGGCTGGGAAGTCTCCCTGTACGGTCTCCTGAAAAGCCTTCAGACCCCAGCAGGAGGCCGCCGCAACACAGGTTCCGTAAGAACCCTGGTTCCATACCGGCGGCAGGTTCGAGCGGTAGTCTACTTCAAACGGTATCTGTTCTGCCGTAAGTTGCGGTACAAGGTTAGCGTACCTATAATCCCGATAATCCGGCGAGGACGGATATGCTCCGGTAACGTAGTCACCTGCGCCGCCTAAAGCCGTGGTCAGTTCGTTCATGGCTTTACGCCAAAGATTCCACGCCATTATTTCGTACCCCCCATTTTAAAGCCCATTTTCGGGCAGAAAAGGAAGCGGGGATACTTCTATATATCCCCGCCCCGTTTAACGCAAATTTTGGCCGTATTTGGCGTTAGGTAAGATTCTTAAAGGCCGTGTACAGCTTCACAAGCAAAGCATCGAGATTCTTAATGTATCTTAGAGCACCTCTCCAATAATCCGGGTTACTAATGATACCTCTGCTCACCAGCCAATCAATTACTTGCTCCGGATTAACTTTATCTACGAAATTCACTCCCAGGTATTGGCATATTGCTTTTGCTATCACCTTACCTACAAGTTCTTGATTCCCCGCGTTGGTCAGCCAAGCCTCTTCTATAGGGTTGGAAAGAAAAGCCACTTCCACCAGGGCAGCGGGCATAGCGGTATGGCGTAGCACATAGAAATGTGCTTCCTTCACTCCTCTGTTTTGTAACTCGGTAGCCTCTCCCGCCGTGACGGGAATATCTGCTTCCTTCACGGCAATAATTTTGCCAGACGGCGTATTGGTGGCAAGGAATAGTTGCATGTTCAGTAGGTTCGCCAGTCGCAGGCCCTCCTTGCTCCCCTCGTAGTAGTAGACTTCCAGACCGTTGGCCTCCGGGTTCTCGCTTGCGTTAGCGTGGATCGAGACAAAGCACGAGGCACCAGACTTATTTGCTATGTCACATCGTTGCTGAAGGCTTACGTCTACATCATTCTTGCGGGTCATTACAACTTCAACGCCTTGCTTACTCAGCCACCCGCTTGCACAGAAAGCAATACTGAGGTTAACGTGCTTTTCGGTAACGCCCATGGATCCTAAGGCTCCCGGGTCTCGTCAGCGGCCCCCGTGGCCAGGATCAACGCACGCAATCAGGGGCATTTAGACCACCTCCTTTTTTCTTTTTAGCACCCTTCTGGTTCAGTTGTGTCGCTTGTCCAGTCGAAAACTATTCCCTCCACGTCAGGATCAGCAAAATCCAGATCAGCGTCAGGGGCATCGCAAAGAGGGCAAACAGGGAAATTACTTCGGTATAACATTTTCTTTCGTCCCCTCACTTTTTTTCTTGATCTGATCAAGGGCATCTTTAATCACGCCCGGGATAGGTATATCCATCCTGCTTAAATTTTCCAGTATGGATAAACCCTCATTTGCAATGTAGAAGAATATCGCCAGGTTGCGCAGGATTTCCGCGCCAAGCAGAATATCCAGCCAGTACCCAATCGCCACGGGTACAAACAACAGAATCTTCTTCGCAATGCCCCGCAGCCCTACATTTGAATCCAACTTCTTTTCGTACCATGCAGCGGTCAAGCCGGCGATATAATCCATTACCACGAATATAACGAGGATTTTTAGCGCCACGTCCCAACCTCCCAGCAAACCGACCAGAAGGCCGCCGACAATTGCAACAGCCGCTTTGATTGAAGGTATTAAGTTGTCCATGTAACCACGCCCCTTTCCGCAAAAATTAAAGCCGCCTATTTCGGCGGCAGTCATCTCTTTTGTTGTGTTATCTCGCTGAATGTTCTTCATTACTTGTTACATGATTGTCGAATCTTTCCGCAAACCTATGGACCTGTTCCTCATGTCTGGTAACTCGGATCTCAAGGAGACATTCAAATTCCCATCTCCTTGATTAAATTAAGCTCGTTAAGTTGTTGTATTAAGTCATCCTTGCGTTTTTGCAAATGTGCTATATTGCGTTCGATGTTCTCCAGCTCGCACTTTTTCCGCTTAATGATTTGCTCAACTTCCGCTTCGTGAATTTCTCTTTCTTGAATAATGACTATTTTTTCTCCACGCTTCTCAAAATTCAACGTCAAACACCTCCGGTATCCTCAAGCCAGAATATCCTTTTCTAACAGCAGATAATAACCAGACAAAGACTGTATTGCTTGTTCCGACATTTCTTTCTTTTACCATAAACCAAGAATCACCTATCTCTGCAACATAAAGACCGACATCGGCGTAGGGAGTAATATGGATAAGCCAGGGGGTCAAGTCTGAATTAGGTTCAATACACTCCAGAAAAATGGGATCAAGTTCGACCACACATTCCCCGTTTACTAATTGTGCCTTACCTTCGTCAATAAACCTAACTTCAGGAGACTCTCGCACACTGAGTAGTCTCACGCCAAAGTTCTCGGTCTTTTGGGCACAATTCTTAGTTCCAGAAGCAACCGTTAAGCCACCATAAAAGGTGTTTGTTCCCGAACCTGCATCAAAGCGATTGCCTCGTTTGTCTTCTACCCCCCCATAGGGTCCCATTGTGATAGACTCGTCGGTATCAGAATCGAGAGATATTCCCGAACCATTCTTGCCCCAGAGCCACAATTCACGTGTTGAAGCCCCATTAAGAAGAATCCGTGCTCTCTCAGTTCCTGCATCGTAAAGACTTATAGATCCCTGATCACCATCAGTAGAAATTTCGATTACTGTTCCGGTTAAACCTACACCACGTAGAATACCACCTGGATCTATTTGAATGTATTGTTTTGTTGCTTCGGGTGTGCCGGACTTTATTGAAGTTGCATATATCTCCCCATTAGTGACCTTCAACCCATACTTCCCCGCCGCATACTGCCCCATATGCGTCCGCAGGTTGCCTTGGTCGTCATATATCCTGATCCCGCCTTCGACGGGAGGAGCAACAAGGGTTACTTCGCCGTTCTTGCTCCACAGCCCAAACCGCCGCACCGTAGGCTTCAGGTGGCCGTCGCAGCTCATGAGGTAGGTGGTGTATTCATCGACCACCAGCGGTAACCCGCTATTATACTCCGCCTGGTGCTCGGAGAGGATCTGCGCTTTGCTCATCACAGCGAAGTCGGAAATGATGCCGTTGGCTTGCTTTGCTCCTGCCCAACCACTTTGAGCACAACCGACACGCATTGTTGCAGGTAAAGTGCCTACAGGCTCGACGTATGACAAATCAGAACCAAGTTGAGATCCGTTACAACAAAGTCGCAAAACGGAACCATTGCTAGAAAAGGATATTAGATACGAATTGCCCTGTTGTAACGCAGAGCCCGTTTCAATTTTATACTCGTTGCCATTTGATTTGACAAGTCCAATAACCGCGCCACCCCAACCCAGCCCAAGAAGATAGAAGTTGTTTGCGTCAATATAGCACTCCCAAAGCGTTTTAACGAAATTGTTCACGTTGGTAGGTATTTGAGGCGTATACCTCAGCTTCACCGTCCAGTTACCCTTCTGGAACACCCCCGCCGTGGGGGCGGTGAGGACTTCAGCGGCTCTGGAGCCGTCCATTATGCTTGTCGCAAATGCCTTCTGCTCAAGCTGGACGAACTCAACCTCGATGGGGCGGGTGGAGAAGGTGAATATTCGCAAGTCTACCGAAGAAGGAACGGATTGGCTGTCGAAACCGTCCTTTTTGAAATTCTGGAAAGCGGTGGTTAGCTGGCTGGAGGAAATATCTAATTCCTGCTCGGCGTTGTCATAATCAGAAGCATGTAGGTCTAAAACTAGCGTGTCTGCCGTCCCGCTTGCATCTTTATACCTCGCCCTTATCAAGAAGCTATGTTTCGTGTTCTGCGCCAGATTGGTCAGGGTGCATTGACACCCACTCACGGTCGTTCCATCAGGGCTTTGTAGAGTTAAAACGCCATCGGCTATTGAAGCACCGGAACCGAAAAACGCCCACCCCGTTGAGCTGTTGAAAAGCGGGTCGGCCCCAGCGTTGGTCTTGACAAGGTTGGCGTTGGCCTCTTCGCTCATCACGCCCTGCTGGACGTAGTAAACGGTGAAGTCCAGCGCACGAAAAGCTGTAGCAGAGTGGTTCCGTAACCCCACGCCGCCGCCAGCGAATGTGGTGTCGGTGACGGAAATCACTTTGTCATCTCGCAACGCCAGCAGGTAGTAATTGTTATTATCCTGATACCTCGCCACAATCCCGCCGTCGTCAGCCTGGTCGCTGTTCACCACAATCTCGCAGTCCTGCAAAAGCAGGTCGTTTTTGATCAAGGTCGCCTGCGTCCCGCCAGTCCCCGTCAGCACCCCGTCGGAAACCGCCCACGTCGCCGGGGAATCCCCGCCGCTGGTGTACTGCGAGAGTTGGTCGGTGTCGAACAGGTCTTGCCACACGGGAGCAGGAAGAGGGGCGTATTCGTAGCGCGGCTGGTTAGTGGATACCTGGGAGCCATCCTGCTTGTAGGCTATGCTGTCTCTTGTGAAATTAGCTGTCTGCTCGCCCAGGGTTTCGTACCAGCCCAAATGTCCCATGAGATCGCCGGAGGCATTGTAAACTTTTACGCCGTCTTCTCGGTATTTCGCATAGCCGGTTTCGCTGTCTCCGTAGATGTTTAGCCCGTCAAACGTCAGAGCCGTCCGCCAGGTTTGACCGCCGTCTTTAGTGAAGCGGATGCCTTCTTTGGAGAGCCGGATCTGCTCGTTGCCGTCGGCGGGATTGACGATATACAGATAATCCCCAGCCCAATAAAAGTTGGTATTTCCGCGGATGGTTATCAAGTTGGTGAGGATTGATCCCACTTTGAGGAAATCTGCATTTATTGCCCCGTCCATAGTCATCGCTACAGTATATTCCCGCAAGGGGTTATCCAACCCTGTGCAGTTATCGCTGTATCCCAATCCCCCCATATTCCAACGCCAGATCTTCACTGCCTGCTCAGGGTCGGGGTTGTCCATAATAAGAATCTCGTTTGTCTCGTTGGGTGCCTTGCGGATGAGAACGTACCCCTCTATAGCGTCCTTAATCAACTGTGTGGACTGGTTGGCGGCCTGGGCGACCTCTTGCGCGTCCCTGGCGATCGCTATGACTGAAGCAACGGTTTTGGCTTGCTGAGGCTGAACCCCACGGAGCAGGCTGCCCTTGCCTGCCGCCCGGATGATGTGCCCGCCCCGGTAGCGCCAGGTAGAGTGGGTGATGAGGCTCACCACGTCGCCGCCGCTGATCACGCCCGTATCAGGCAGGGTGATCCAGTCCCCCGCCTGCAGGGCCGGATCGCCAGCGAAGAAGACGTTATAGGGGGTATATTCGGCTTGGGTGATTTGGCTGAGCAAATTACTCAGGATAGTGTTTATTTCAGACGCTTCTTTGCCGGACAGCAGCGGGTTCTCCTCCAGGGTCATGGTCATGCCGTCCGTACCCTGGGCATAGTCAGTCTCTCCCACCCTCATGGTAACCTTAGTGATCTTTACTGCAAAATCGGAAACGTCGGTGCTGAACCGCCCAGCCTTGGCAACCGTCTTTACGCTTGTACCCAAGGTGACTGGTACAATTTCGAGTTGTCCCAACCGGTTCATCCTGGCGAATGCGCCCAATGCCTGGCAGATCCACATCATGAGATCACGGCAGGTGCTGACTTTGCTCGCCGCCGGCAGGGTCAACTCTACTGTACCATTAGCCATGCTTTCTATGTCTTCTTGACTAGCAGCGAGTGTTACGCCTACTTTGGTGCAACAGGAACTGATGATCGCGTGGGGGGTTCCTGATGTGAGCACGTCGGTTAGGTCAACGTCGAAGAGGATCATCCCGTCCAGGGCCTTGAGTCCAATGCTATTGGTCTTCCTATTTATCTCAGTTACATAGTAGTACCCTAGCGGTACGTATTCATATTGTCCCTCGCCTACATCTATGCCAAATTGGGGAGCAATTCGTGCTCCGTTAAGGGAGTAAGGACTCTCAAGGACTTCAGCTAGCACCTGTGTTGCGGATAGGTAAGCGAAGTCCGTCCAAATCTCCGTTGGTGCTGTTAGCGTTAGCCCCATTTCGGAAGCATAAACATTGCCAACTTCAATATCTTCTCCGGACACGCACTGTTCCGTGAAGTACAGGCTTCCTTGTGCTATGACAGCATCGGTCACTTCAATGACGGAGTCGTCTGCGAGCGTAATTGTCCCAGCTATTCGCACGTTGCGTGTCTCTTGTGCAATTGCAGCCTTGTATGCTTCACTTACAGGATACATTGACTTCGCCTCCACTATTGCCGTTCCCGTTAGTTGAGAAATGGTTCTAAATCCTTGTACGAAAACGAATTGTATTCGACACCATTTTCATTAAAATACTCACGCACTTTATCAACTAGTTCTTGGTTTATTTGCTTTGTTATTTGCATCTTACGACCAAATTCATCTATATAAGTTTGACTCAAAGCCCACTTAACGGCATCTTTTGTTTCAACTGGCATCATTAATTAGGCACCCCCATCAGGAAAACTGTGCAACTTCCACTTGTTGGAGCAACAGAAGCTCGCAGAAGAATCTGAATATCAACTAAAGGTAATTCTTTCAACCACTCCATTTCGGAAGTAACAAGGTATGGTGCTGTCATGTCCGCAGGCAAAATAATCCTTCTTTCACTATCACTCCACGCAGTACCGTCCCATACAAAAAAACCTGAACCTTCGAGTGTCACAATCAATTCCACATCTTGATCGTGCGTATTTTTTGCCCACAACGATATGCGTTTATAACTTGATATATCAAAAACAGTCGAAAAATGTATGTCTGTATCGGTTATAGCTAGGGCGTCAAAAATCATTACTTTTGTAACATTTCTGCCCGTTAGCTTAGTAGGCACTGCCTCAGCGTCCGGGTTAACCACCTTCACATTGCCGGGATTAACCGCCGTCAGCAGAGGGTTGCCGTTTGCATCGTAAAGGAGAACCCGGCTTGCCCCGTTGCGGCCCTCCAGCGGCTCATAAGAATCCGAAGACGGATTATAATATTGCGGTATGGGCTTCTGGTTTACGTCTTTTTTAATCGCCACAGTATTGTATGCCATGCTGCAATCCCCTTCCTAGAATTCAATCAACGCCGCCGACAACTCCCAGAGACTGTTGTCCGGGTCAACGCTGTCATATTTGATCAGCTGGGCATCCCGATTACCGGAATACATATCTCGTGTAGGTGTGGTGGAGGTAGTGAACTGGGCGGGTGCAATAGCATCCGTTATCGTCTTCAGTTGCGTTTTCGTAACCTTCCATTTCACCTGGATTTTGTATACCCCAGCCCGGACGCGATCCCGCACCAGAACGCCGGTTTCGGTGCGCCTGGTGTTCTCGCTATCGATGTCCTGAAGGCTGACTCCATATTCGCTCGGTGCTGGCATATCTACGCCGCCAATACTGATCAGTGCCATAGCTACTACCTCCCGTTGCTCCGCAGATTACGGCGTTCCTGCGCCCGGTAAATGTACGCCTCAACCTGCTCATTGCCGATGTAAACGTAGATGTCGCCCGTGCCCGCCAATTGAGTAGTGCGAAAGGCCGCCGCTATGCGCTCGGCCAGCTTGTCCATCCAGCTGGTGTCAGACAGGGGCAACAACGCTTCGGGGCCGCGCTCGCCCACGCCGATAACGGCGGGCCGGGTAATTATGCCGCCCTCGCCGTACCAGCGCACGTCTATGTCGGGCACAGGAAGAGATATCCCTGCTATAGACTTGGAACCGATACTGAAACTGAAATGCGGAGTAGGGATACGCAAGGACTTAATTCCGTCAATTAACCTGTCAATAATATCCCGCCCCCACCAGTACGCCCGGCTCGGGATGGACTTGATATAACCCCAGGCTTCGTTTAGCCGGCTTTTGATTGTGGACGCTACATTAGAGCCGTATCTGCTTGCGCTGCTAACTATATTGCCCCATACCTTGTCGATCCTTGCTTTCATGTTGTCCCAGACGTTCAGAATGGAGTTTTTGATCGAACCCCATTTGTTACCGGCAGTTACCCGGAAGTTATCCCAGGACGATCTGAGGTAGCTACTTATATTGCTCCATTTTGTAGCTATGTTCTGCCGCATGTTGTCCCACCATCTGCCGCATGTTGTCCCACCAAGTTGATATGGTCATAACAATAGATTGCCACTTAGTACCGGCTACCCTTTTGAAATTATCCCACCAGCTGGAGATGGAGTTACTTATATTTTTCCAACAGTTGGATATGCCTTGCTTTAGTTCGTCCCAGTTGTCGAGTACAGTATTTACTATTTTTTCCCACCCGACGCTCGTCTTCTTTTTTATTCCACCCCAAAGGCCGGACACCCAGTCAGCAAAGTTACCCCACTTGATTTTTACCCCTTCCCATATATTGCCAGCCCAAGCTAGAAAGCCGTCCCACTTTTGTTGTATGCTGTCCCAGAGGGGGCCTGCCCAACCGACAACCCAATTGGTGAAGCTACTCCATCTCTCCTTTACACCTTCCCATAGCCCGGCTGCCCAGTCTTTAATTTTGCCCCAGTTTTTATATATAAGAACACCTATGGCGCCAACTGGCCCTGTAAGCGTAGCTAGAATTTCCCACCATTTTAATCCCGTTTTTTCCTTAATCCAGTCCCAGGCATTAACAAACCCTTGCTTTACCCAATCCCAAAATCCACTCAATGTCGGCTTCGCTTGATCCAGAACACTCATATCCAGACCGGGTAAAGTAGCAGCCTCAGGAGCCTCCAGTGCAGGCATAGCTATCTGATCCAACCCGACGGTTATATCTTCGGCGGCCCCGGCGGTATCGGCCATGAGGCGGTTGATTTCATCAAACGGTTGCAGGTTATCTTTTGCCGCCTTACCCGCCTTTTCCGTTCCATCAGCTTGTTCTTCCATCCCTTCCGCAGCCTGCTGGCTGGTATCGGCCATTTCCGTTTCCTGTCCGCTCATTGCTGCCAGCGTCTTCTCCAGGTTGGCCCGCTCCACGCTTGCGGCATACTTGCTCCAGAGCATGATTCCCCCGGTTACGGCGGCAGATACGCCCATTATCGCCCAGCCTAAAGGCCCCATGGCAGCCCATACTGAATACAGGGCTGTGCGAAGGACTTGCAATATTCCTACGTGGGCAATGCCGGCCATGGACGCCAAATGTAGCTGCAAACGGTATATTTGCACCGCCCGGGCCACGAAGTTTAGAATACCGGAAGTTACTACGGCCTCCCCCCTCATGACGGCAGTAGCAAGGGTAAAACTCACTATAGCGTTCCGCGCTAAGGTTAATACCCAAGTAACAGTCTTAAAAACTAAGAAAGCTGTTACGGCCCCTAGCACCACTGGTTTGATTATGGCCCAGTGCCTTGCTATCGCTTTCACTATAGTTTTCGTGGTATTCCAGAACCCCTGTAATATAGCCGTCATTGTATTGATAGCAGCGGCAAAATCTGCTCCGAATGCCTTAGTCAGTGCCACACTAAGCCCGAGCCTTCGAAAGGTGTCGTAAAAATCAGTTGCCCAATCCCGCACTCTCTGTAACCAGGAAGTTAAGCTTTTGAATAACCCCGATGTCAATGCCCCCATCGTCATGCGCCAGACATCTCGAATAGTAGAAGTGACACCTTTCCAAGTATTTTCCATGTTCTCCATCATGTTAGGAAAGCGTTTCTCCATGCCTTCGATGAGTATCTGAATGGCTTTATTTGCCGGGATTAAGCCTTTTTCGGAAAGTTTCATTACTTCCGCAGTAGATTTGCCCATCGCCTCAGCCAGCATCTCCCACGCCGGTATTCCTGCTTCTGTGAGCTGGCGCATTTCTTCCCCGGAGATTTTAGCCTTAGCACGCATCTGCCCTAAAGCAAGAATTATACGGTTTATGCCTTCTCGTCCTAAACCTAACCCGGCTGTGGCATCGCCTACGGCTTTCATCGTTGGCAAAACTTCTTCGGCCGCAAAACCCATTGCCATCATGCGCCTTGAAGCTTCGAGCAAATCGGGATACTCAAACGGCGTTCTGGCAGCAAAGTCGGCCATCTCATCCAAAAACGCCTGGGCCTTCTCTGCGCTGCCCAGCATGGTAGTAAAACCTATCCGGGCCTGCTCCATCATGGCATTGAAGTTTACAGCTTCGCCTACTACGGACTGAAAGCCGCGCCGAATGGCCTCAAAGAAGCCGATGCCGATGGCTACAGAGAAGGCATTCTTAAGCATATCACCGAGCCTGGTGCTTGTTGCCTGAGTCTGCTTTTCCATTCGGGCCAAACCCTGCTCGTACGCTTTTGTATCTATTCCAAGTTTGAATAAGAGTTCGCCTACGGTCATTTTTCCACCACCAATAAAAAATGAGGCAGGAGATTACCTCATTTTGTAGAATATTACCACCACTATAACTACCCAAAGGAGGATACTGAAATGGTTAGAATATTTATCTACTTTTGCCTGGTGATAGCACTTTTCTTATCTGCTGGGTGCTCTGCATCAGAACAAGATTCGAAAGTTCAACCGATCCAAGAAAAAGCCCAAGAAAAAGTAACTGTCCCTGAAAAACAGGCCCGAGAACAAGAAGCGGCCAAGGCTTTAGCAACTTACCTCTATGAGAACTTTGGGGGTGCTGGCGATCCTAAGTACGCTACATCTTGGTATAGCTCAATAAAGAGCATTCGTGTCGAATTGGAATCAGACGGTCAGGCTAATGTATTAGTGAATACGGATTATATAGCTGGCAAGAAAGATAAGTTAGCTGAAAAGATAGCCTCAACTATTGCAACCGCCATCGCAGGAAGCAGTGTGGTTGACGTTAAGTCTGTAACAGTATTTGGCCAAAACGGTATTGTAGGCTCATGGTCTTTTTTCCGAGACAACTAAACATTACCACGGCCCCTTTAACCCCTTAGCCTTCGCCTCCCGAACAAGCCCGACCCAGCGGTCTTCTTCCTGCTGGGCCTTCTTTGTCAACTTCTCCACCATTTTCTTCATCTCTTTGCTGATAAACGCATCCGGTTCTACCTGCTTCGGCTTCTTCTTGCCAAACATGCTGGCTACAGCACTTGCCCCATTGGTGATTACCGCTGCCAGGAAAGCCCAGCGGTTGCGCATTTCGTGGTATTCCTGCATAAACTTTTGCCTTTCAAGCTCCTTTAAGATGGCGACAAATTCGCTGGGTCTGAGTTGTCTCATTTCGTCCAGCGTCCAGCCGAATTCCCGGGCCAGTAAAACCGCTACTTCTGCGGTAAGCCACTCTGAGCTAAGGCCAGCATCGGCTTCAGCAATTTCTTTAGCCCTAAAAAATTTACGTCAACAAATGCCTCCAGAAGTGCCTCAATCTCGCTCATGTAAGCGTTCTTAATATCATCTTTAGTAAGTTCAGGGAGAACAACAGGGAGCTTTTTGTAGAGAATGTCGAAGTCCATGCTCCCCATCTCTTTTGCCAGGTCTATGTTGGCTATCTTCCCTTTGCTGGACGGGAAAAGTTCAACTATCAGTTTCTCAAGATCGCCGATTTTCTTTTCCTCAACCCGGATTTCTTTACCGGCAAACGAGATAACTTTATTTCGCATGTTTTAAGCCTCCTAGAGCCTTGGATAAAGCGGGCCTACGCCCTGAAAATCAATAGTCTCCTGCACCAAGCTATCTATGGCGGCTTCTATACCCTCTGAATTGATAAGCACAAATCCTTCCAGGCACTTTTGCGAAGCTCCGCTGTCTACGTAGAGTTTAACCACAATAATTTCCCCCAGAGATTTGAAAAACCTATCGTCGCCCCAGTATGCCTCTGCACTACCGCTCCAACCCTTCAGTACTTGCTGAAATTCTTTCCAGCCTCCACTTGCAAATGTAGTTGCTTCAGGCACTTCTGCATCAGTATCTACGCTCCAGTTGAAGAAGCCGCCGCACTGAACCAATGTAAGTGCCTCTCCAGAAACAGTTACAACATCTTCTGCGTTCAATGCTGAATCAAATACTACATAGCCACCAGCTCTTTCGAGAGTAAAGCCACTTGTAACTGGAGTGGCATTTACTTCAACCGTAATATCAGCGTCTAGCGGCCAGTAACGGTATGCCTCGTTGGTTATCTGATAGCGAGTATAAGTCGCATCTGCTGTGGTAGCTTCGTCCGTAAAAGATACAGGGGCCGTATCTATATCAGAGACATATATGGCCCCGATTTTCCCGGCAATTGCCATATTATCACCTTCATCTCGTTAGGTTAGGGTTACCGTCAGTTGCCCGGTCCCCTGAAAATCGCAAGAGAACCCGCCTTTGTCATCCACCGGCATCTCAATGGACGGCTTGACAAACGCGCTTCCTGAGAATTTTTTGGTTGCGTCGATTTTCAGGTCCAGGGTTACGGAGGTGCCATTTACCCAAGCGTTTATCAAGGCTACTTGCCCGGTGGTGTCGGTAGGCTCAAAGTTCCCCTCGAACGACCCAGACCATTCCTTCAGCCCGGCTAGGTATTCCTTCCAGCCAGCACTGTCAAAAGAAGTAGTTTCGATGTCGTCCGCGCCTAGATCAAGAGACCAGCTTTTTATTTCAGCTACTTTATTTGTGTCAAGATAAACACTTCCGCCCATTCCTGCAATTGCCATTGTTTATTCAACCTCCTTAATCACTCTAAAGTTGCACACGAAAACAGCCCTGTTGTTCTCGTCCCGCTCCAGAAAAAACGGGCTTTGATTTGCCCGGATAAGCAAATAACGGTGGTTGTTTACCACCGTTTCCGCCACGCCGTGCAGAACATTTTTTACTTGCTCTATCTTCTGCCGTCCGGCTTCGTAACTCTTGTTCCGCACTTGCACCTGCAGGCCGGGATACTCTCCGGGCCAGTGCAAGTCCGGCGGTTCGCCAGCATACTCGAATATTGCTACTGCATTGTTCGGGCCAACTGGCCAACTTCCCAAAAAAATATCGACACCGACCGTGCCGACACCGTTTGTCTGGAGGTAACTTGCAATGTCATCAAGCAACACTTACTCGATCACCCGCCTCAGTCGCCTGGCCAATCGTGAAGGCAGTTTCGGTGTGGCGGCCTTTACAGGGTCTTCAAGATATTTCCATTTACCTGTTTTCGCCCAAGTTTTGTAACGCTGGCCACTCGGGCTAACACCGCCAGTTTTCCCAGCGCGGGGGTTCTCATGGACCGCTACGGCATATGGTGCTGCTGGGCCGCCATATACCATTTCTACTACTGTTCGGGGAGCCTCCGCTCTCGATATTCTTACATAGCCGGTACTCCTCAGCGTCCCCGTGTCCACCGGGCATTGCTTCTTGCTCTCGGTCATGATCAGTTCCGCCTCGGCGTACAGGGCCTTCTCTAACTCGGCCTGCGCTCGCTCACCCAGCTTTTCCAAGGTGCGCTGCAATTCTTTCGTGCCTTCGACCTTAACTGTTACCTCCATCAAATGCCACCTAACTTTTAGCTTTCTATAATTGAGAACCGTAATAATATTGTACTGCTTGCGGCGCCATCGTTGGTGATTGATATAACGTAGTCTTCGTTTGTCTTGAGCACCAGTGGTTTCTGTCCTGAAAGTATGTCGCCCCCAACTGCCTTAAATCCCACAGACCCGCCAACGTAGAACTCATCAATCTGAGTACCGCCGGAAACTCCAGCTGGGTCAGAGTAAGCGCTTACAGAAGAAGTGTTCGAGCTAGCACGGTTGCGGTTGATTAGTGCAATAGCAGAAGAACCGTCCGTTATAGTGGGGTTTTCGTACATCTTCAGCGTCATTTTATCCCCGTCGGTCACAACGGAATCAACTATAAAACATACAGCATCGCTATCTGTTTTTATCTGTAGATAGGCGGTTGCCTCGGCATCAATCGTATATTTCACATATCCGTGGTACGCATAGCCATCAAAACAGCGTTTACACAAGAAATCCAAGAACACAAATGCATTTTGCGTTTTGTCGTAGCCGTTTGCAGTCTTTATGGTTGCTGTGCTCATGTGTTCACCACCTTGTGATGCGTGCTCCCAGTTTCGTCGGGGAGCGCCTCTATGGATAGAATCACCGGTTGGCTTCCATCCGGTAAGGTGATCTTGTCCTGAACGCCGACACTCACCGAGCCGTCTAGGTACACCTGCGCAGTGCTGACAACTTCCTGTCCCATTCTGTCCCGCACTAATTTCGTCTTGCGTTGCACAAAAGCAGAATACTGAACTGAATCGCCATATTGCGGTTCGCCATAAGCATTGACGCTGGTAAACGGTTCTATTGTAACTGTCTGGTTAAACCATTCTAGAAAGTCCTGCTCCAGTGCCATCAGTCATCATCCTCATCGGCTAAAACAGAATCGTTTTCCATCATGCCGAGCTCAAACCGCGCGTCCTCTTCCGGTTTCTGCCATGTCGGGCATGCCGATGAAGTCAGGGCGCGCTTCTCAAGGTCGGCAGCTAGGGACATATAAGCCTGCGCTTTTTGGCTGAGGCTGATGCGCAGGTCTCCGACAGCTTTGTCTGCCTGCCGGGAAAATCTTGCCGCTATTGCCTTTGCTGCGCGGCTTGCGGCCAGCAGGACGTTTGTAGTTTCGCCCAGCAGGTAGCTGATCTCCTCGTCTTGCAGAAGTTGATCCGACTGGTCCGTGTCGCCGATGTGGAAGCGCACTTTGTCCTTGTCGGTCGGCAAAGTGCTATCGTAGCTCCAAGTCATCTAACCCACCGCCTAAAAAACTACTCAGTAATCTCTGGGCCATTGGGCATTCCTTCGTCTTCCTCTGTTAACTTCAGCCAGTATTCGCAGTCCTGTATCGCGCCATTATAAGCGTTGAGGTTGGCGATAAGCTGTTCACGCTCGGCCTTCAGCTTCGCCAACCTCTGTTCAATCATCTCTCTCGTTAACACTCCTTCACCACCTAGCTAGCTGAGTAAAGTGGAATAGCATAGTCTGCGCCGTCTAGGTTGACCTTCAGCCATTTTTTTGTCGTGCCAGCATATTCACTGTCCGTGAGCATATCCCTAGCAGACCCGGGTATGGTCAAAAACACGTCCGGCAGCGCGATCCCCTGGAAGTGCAGGGCTGACTTCGCAACTCCCGAACCCTGGAGCGACATAAGGACGAATGCATCTACAGAACTGCCTTTGGCCGTAGTCTCTCTTTGTAGCCACAAGTTGGACTGATAATCAGTCGCTCCTACTTCAGTAAGGTGAACGTTCCAGCCTGTAACAGTTTGTGCAGACAAATCCGGAGTTCCGTTTTTGCCGATGTAAATATAACCGCCGTTGACGTTTGCGGTTTCTCCTACCGTCAGATCGGCGGCCAAGCCGTTCCACTGAGAAACAGCAGAGCCTCCTGTCTTTGCTCCAGTAGCCGCTAGAAAACGTCGAACTATCTGTAACTGTTAGAGAAAACGCATCGTCCGCAGCTTCGCTGGCAATCGTGCCAAGTGCTACGTCCACCGCTCCGGCTGCACTGTTAGTAATAGTGGAACCTTTGTTCAAAGTAATTTTTCCTGTAACCAAAGCACCGACTATCGCTTTACCTTTCGTCAGCAAATTCACCTATCATCCCTCACTTTCCCTTTGCCTTGTCAAGATTGAGCGGAGCAAGTTTCTCCATCAGTCGCTCTTCTCGCTCCGCCATCCTGTCTTCTTCCTCCGGCGTCAGCACTTTGCCGGAATGCCGCTTGTCACCATGATGCTCACGCTCTGCGAGGCCGATAAACTCAGCCCCGCAGATGCCGCATCTATAGATTTCAGCCTTTCTTTCAACCGGAGCAAAATACTCGAGGCGCACGAGTTTCTCATCATTTCGTGCGCCTACGAGTTCAGTAATCTGTCCGCGATCTAATTCTTGGCCAGCGTAGGCGAATGGCCTCCTGGCCCAGTACTTTTTAGCCATTACGCCACCGCCCCCGACATGAAGAGACCGGCATTTGTTCCGACGGCCTTCTGGTCGTAGTAGGTGTTTGCTTCGAAGATGTCCACTTCACGTTCCTCGTCCCTCATGCGCTTGATATACTGGAGTGCGTTCGGCACCACTTGCCATACGAAGGTGTAACCAGCAGCAGGCGTTAAGAGCGAAGGCCGCGCCGGTACGTAGATCATCAGGGCGTTCTTACCCCAAATCCGGGAATAGCTTACAGATGCTTCAGCGGTTCCTTCAGCAGAAGTAGTGTAAATCGCCCGGCCAATTAAAACTTTGTCGAACTCGGCCAGGGAAGCGAATAGGTCTTTAGTCAGCTGACCTTTCTGCGTATACTTGATCGTGTCAATAAGGTCGGGGTGCCACTTCAGCTTTAACCAGACCTGTTTGCCCATAACCAGAACATTCGGCTCTCGGCCAATTGCAGCTTCCACTGTGTCCTTGTAGTCGTCGAGGTCAGTCAGTGGGCTAGAGTTGGCATAGTCGCTCCAGACGGTGAAATCGCTACCACCGGTCTTGTCCGTACCCCACACTGAAGTGGTGAAAAAGTCAGTTGCAAACGCGACCTCGCGCCGCATCTGGATCTTGTCCGTCACCCATTCGGTGGCGTCCCGGTCAAGGTTGAACGGAGCATCCGCGTTCTTCCTGGTGTCGTCGTCGATTTCCTTACGAATAGAGTAACGGTCGCAGAAGTATTTGGCAGTAGTTGTTACCTTCCATCCGCCGCCGGCAGACTTCGTGCCGGGCGCACGAAGCTTAGCCTCATCCCGGAACCAGTGGGACTGGTCGTACTGCGGGATGATGTCGGACTGCTTCTGCACCGGTACAATTGGGAATATCTGGTCGGCGATGTACTCGGGGTTTTTATATGCAATAGAAATATTGGTAAGAAGTTGATCAATATGGAGACTTGAAGCCGCAGGACTAGGCATTACTAATCACTCTCCTTAAATCAATTTACCAAACTAAGATGTGCTCAGCGTGAACGGCCCAGTCAGCAGGACACGAATAATCGTGCCATCTGCAGACGACGCGTCAAGCGCAATACCGGCAATAAAATCCTTGTCCGTTGACTTCTTAACCGCTTTGCCGCTCGCGTCTGTCCCGACGTAATCGCCAACGGCGATCGCCGTACTGGAACCGTCGGACACGACTTTGCTGATGCCGAGCACCCTCACCTGAGCCGCGTGGTACTGGGTCGGTTTGTTCTGCAGTACACCAATCGCTTTATCGGTAGCACCGTCGCAGACATCCACCTGGTCGGCGGCGCTAAGCTCAACAAAGTAGTACTGGTACGAACTCAGATCGTTCTCGGCCTTTGCGCTGATGTCGAATACGGCCATTTCGGTTGCCATTAGTCATCTACCTCCTCTTAAATTCTTACCGCGGTTTCTTTGCGGTACTGTTCATAAAGCTGCGGGTTTTCGGCCAGCACCTTTGCCAGCGCATCCATCCTGCTCAGATTGGCGTCTTTCTGCACCAGTCCGGCTGCCATAGCCTCGACCTTGGCGACAGCAGAATCGCCAGCAGGAGTTCCACCACGCCCAATCTCGGCGTAAAGCGCACCTTTCTCAATGGCTTCATTAGCTGCCTTCAGCACGCCCTCAAGCTTGGTGTATTCTTCCGGCGCCTTCTCGGCCAGGCCTTTGAGCACCAACCCGAATTCCTCCGGCTTAGTTGGCAGGTTGGCAAACTCATCAGCAGCCTTTTGAATGAACTCTTTACGTAGCTGCTTGTCGCGCTCTTCTTTGAGAATCTTCTCAAGCTCTTCGGCTTTCTTGACGGCTTCCTGCTGCTCTTTCCAGAGAGCTTCTACGGCTGGGCGGACTTCCTCAGGAATGCCGGAGAAATCATAGCTGCCGTCCTCTTTTTTGGTCGGTGCCGGATAGCCATATTTCTTCTTCTTGTCCTCTTCGTCTTCGTCTTTTTTGTCTTTCTGCTTTTCAGTCGGCGCAGGGTAGCCATAACCGGCAAGACCAGCCAGGGTCTTCATGATGTCTTTCGGAAGCTCGTCCTTATATGCATTGAGCAGCCGTAAAGCTCCTTTTACAGCGTTCTGTGCCTTACCGGACAGCTTAGCTGCCTTCAGGACTTCTTCGACCTTCTGTTCGTCTTCAAGTTCGGTTTCCAAAACAGCCTTGAGAATTTCTTCCATAGCTGTATCATCCTCCTTGAAAATTAGGAACTTTTTACGATTGGCCCCGCGCGGGACAAGACTTACTTCCACAGCGTCTAAGTCTTTTAGTCTGTTCACACCTTACGCCACCTCCTCACGAATTCCAAAGCCCCCGACACTAAAGCCGGTATACTCGCCCTTTTTAACTGCTTGCCAGAGTCTGCCATCGGAGATGTGCACTCCCAGTATCCAGCTTCCTTTTTTCACCTTTTGCCCGCCCCATTCAAAGTCCATCGGGGCAATGTAACTCTCTACAACCTCGGCTTTAGCTCTTTTGCTATGCCTATCGCCTACTACCCGAGACTTCACCAAAAAACGATGAGCCGCCGCTTCGATTTCATCAGCGGAGATGGTATCACCCTGGGTATCCACGGTGTCGGGTTCCAAAACCACACCGTAAACAAGCCTTTGTTCCTCATCCGCCTTAATTATCGCGGCGTGGTACTCCTTTACTACTCTGCCTGTTTGCACGTTTATTTTTCTGGGCTTCTCACCCGGCTCATCAGCCCAGATAACCCACTTTTGCCCCTTTGCTTTTAGTTCGCTTATAACATCAGCGAGGTCATGGGCTTTGGTATACGGTTCTTGCGACTCAGGTCGGTTCACGAGCCACACCCTGCGCCCCTGTCCCATCGGGGCATACTGAATGAGCAGCCGGCCTTTGAGGTATTTACCATCCAAAAACAACTCTCGACCGTGTTCTCTGGCGAATGAAAACCGGTATTGCCCTCCATCGAGCTTGAAAAATTTACTGAAAGTCTTGCTCGTGGACCCAGGTCCGCCAGGTTCGGAGATATAGGGCCCTTTGTCTGTGATGGTAATCCACTCAACTGGCTGGAATAACTTGAACTGGCCTTGTAGACTGTCATCAGGCGGCAGTTCAAGCAGACGGCTGCCGTGTTCCGTTTTGCGGATGTCTTCGGTATCACCCTCAAAGACCGAAAAGCCCCAGGCTATCTCGTCGTCTATCTGGAAGCGCAGGTCGCCGTGAACACTATGATTGGTTTTCAATAGCTCCTCGTGACTGAGCTTGGTTTCTTCCTCTGTTAACCCGCGCCAGTGCATCTGGTAGGTGAAACGCCCCCTACCAGATTTCGGATACATGTTGTGCCATTCTTCTTTGTATAACTTCTCAGCCAATTCAGCCCTAGTGTCGCCCTCTTCGCCTATATCGTTGGCCTTTTTAAGCACATCCGTTTTCAGCCAGTTTGTCAAAGCTCGGTCCCATGCCTCATCGCTCCATCCCATCTCTTTAACCTCTTTTTTGCCGATAAGTTTATCAAGCGGTGGTTCACAATGGAATGCATGAACGTCCGGCATCTTCACTGCAATTGGCCGGGCTTTGCCGCCTTCTACAAGGTAATACCGTTCACCCCACCCATCGTTAACCCGCCAGATAGAACGACCGCTCTCCGAAGCTACTTCTCTTGCACTGTGACGCTCAACAGGCTCGCCAAACTTCTTCATACTTTTGGCGTAAGCTTCCTCAACCAAAGCCTTCGGATCAGCCTTGTTGACCTGCTCCAAAGCTCGCTTAATCTGCTTTATCTTGCGCGCCACTTCCCCGCTGTCCCCAAACCGCCTTATAGCCGCCGGGTGGGGTAAAACAAAATCCGCCCTATCACCCAGAGCGGATTT
>JAFCZZ010000294.1 GCA_019314085.1 Deltaproteobacteria bacterium
CCCTGAGGGCCGCGGACAGGGGTTTTTGTTTGTGCACTAAGGAGGGTTCCATTATGAAGGTTATCGGCGCCATCGGTCAGAACGGTTCGGGGAAGGACGAGATTCTCAAGTATCTCAAGGCCGCCTGCGGCGTCCCTTTTTTCTCCACCGGCGACATGGTGAGAAAGATCGCGGCCGAGGAGGGAATAGAGGCGACGCGGGACAACCTGCGCGTCATCTCCGAGCGCTGGTTTTCCGAGCGGGCGAAGGCTGCTTCGTCAGACTCTTGGCGGAGAGAATCAAGAAAGAAGAGGATCAAACCATGGGGATCAGCGGGATACGGTCACTCGCCGATGTCACCATCCTGAAAGGGTTCTTCGGAGATGATTTCATACTGATCAACGTCACGATGGCCGATCCGCGGCAGCGCTACGAGCGGATGGTCTCGAGGGGCGAAGAGCGCGACCCCCACAGCTACGAACAGTTTCTTGCCCTGGACCGGGCGGAGGAGGATCTCTTCCACGTTGAAGAGGCGGGGAGGCAGGCACAATGCACCATCGGAAACGACGGCAAGTTTTTGAAAGAGAGGATTCGTCTTATCGAACAATCAGTTCTTTCACGAGTTAAACTGCGAGAAGGGTTTGCACCACTGCTTACACTCCCGGGGGTTGGGAAGATCCTGGGTCTGACGATTATGCTGGAAGTGGATAGCATCAATCGTTTCCCGAAAGTCGGCAACTATTCATCATACTGTCGGTGTGTTAAGAGTGAACGAATTTCGAACGGTAAGAAGAAGGGTGCCGGCAACACCAAAAACGGCAACAAGTATCTTTCCTGGGCATATGTGGAAGCGGTTCATCATGCGATACGATCATATCCGTATGCCAAAAGCTTCTACCAGCGGAAGAAGGCACAGACAAATGGTATAGTCGCTGTTAAGGCACTGAGTAACAAACTCTGCCGTGCATCATATTATGTCATGCGTGATCAGGTACCGTTTGATAAGGAGAAACTGTTCCGATAATAAAAACGGCTGCAGCAGCGAACCGGTAGTGGGGTTGGTGAAAATCCACAAGACCTGATTGGAAGCTGCTGCATCCACACTATACAGACATTGTTTTGGTTTATTCTGTCTGATTCGCCTATGTCGTGAGCTTTCATGGGGTTGGTTAACAACCATAAGATCTGTGACAGAAACATTGGACACGGCATGGAACCGATGGTTTTCTGGGGTCCAAAGATGGGCCAGGGGCTGATGTCATAATATAACAGCCTTGATCCCGATGGGTGACTGGTGCGTATCAGAAATACATTTGATCGCGAACCGACAAGATTGAAGTAACGGGTGTGAACGGAAGGATAAAACAAAGCTGCGCCGTGCCACTTGATGGACACGCAAAAAAGAAGCGCTATTTTTGTAATGGAGAGGTGTGTTTTTCTCTTGACCTCACCTTGAATGGGTGACCCCTCCCCTTACGCCATGGTCGGGATCTCGATGTGGGCCTCGGGGGTGTACTTGCGTTCGAGGTTGCGGGCCACCATGCTCATACTGTAGCAGCAGATGAAGTAGAGAACGGCGATCGTCGTGTAGATCTCAAAGGGATAGATCATAAGCCGGTTGTTGACGGTCTGCGCCACGGTCGTGAGCTCGAACACCCCGATGATATACGCGAGCGAGGTATCCTTGAAGAGGGCGATGAACTGTCCCACGATGGCGGGGATCATCATCTTGAGGGCCTGCGGGAGGATCACGAAGCGCATCGCCTTGAAATAGTTCAGGCCGGAGGCCGTCGCCGCCTCCATCTGTCCCGGGGGAATGGCCTTCACGCCGGCACGCACAATCTCCGCCAGATAGGCCCCGGAGAAGATGGTGAACGCGATCGTGGCGCTCCAGAAGACATCCATCTGCATCCCGGTGAGGACGGGGGAAAAGAAGTAGACCCAGAAGATCACCATAATAAGGGGGTTCCCCCGTATCAGCTCGATGTAGAGGATGCTTGGGGTGCTGATCAGGGAGCTTTTACTCAGGCGCCCCAGACCCGCCGCAAGACCGATGGCGAAGCTGGCCGTGAGCGCGATAAAGGCCAGCACTATGCTGAGGCTAAGCCCGCCGAGACCGTAAAAGATTTCCCCGCCCAGTCCGTGCGGAAAGGTCCAGATCAGGAGTGCGCGGAAGTTGTCGAATATGACACCCCAGTTAAAACCGGAGATCCCGTATCCCACTGCAGCGAGAAGGACAAGCAGAAAGAGGAGAAACACGCCTCTGCCCGCTATGGAAAGGCCGCTCAGCAGCCGTTTCAGCCACTGCGCTCCGCTGGACATATAGGTAACCTCCACCTCCAGCGGCTTCTCCTTCTCCGGCATCAACCGTTCTCCAAGCCATCGCAGACCCCCGGTGATAAACACCACCAAAAGCAGGAACGGCCTCACGAGAAGGCCCAGCGCCCTGTCCAGGAGGCTCAGCTCCTTTTCCTTACCAATCTCAAGGTGGTGGTTTACGCTGTTCATCAGCATGCTGATGATGAGCGACAGGCTGAGGTAGATGACCGTCGCCGCCGTGGTGGCCTCGAATCCCCGGAAGGTGAAGGACTCGATCTGCTGCGCCTGCCAGCAGAGGTCCGCCACGCCGATAGTCATGGCGAGCGAGGAGTTCTTCATGTTGTTCAGGAGCTCGCTTCCGAGGGGGGGCATGATGATGCGAAAGGCCTGGGGCAGGATGACGAAGCGCAGCGCCTGAATCCTGCTGAGTCCGGATGACGCCGCGGCCTCCAGGTGTCCCTTTGGAATGGCCTGTATCCCCGCGCGGACGATCTCGGCAATGAAAGCGGCGGTATAGATACTCAGCCCCCCGGTGGCGGCTATCAGTTCATAGTTGTGGTCGTACAGAAACTCGCGAACCGTATCCGGCAGCCCCAGGGGGAAGGCGAAGTACCAGAAGAAGAGCTGCACCAGGAGAGGCGTGTTGCGGAAGAACTCCACATATACGGTGGCGAACCAGTAGAGCGGTTTGAAGGTGGAAAGACGGGCTATGCCGAAAAACGTGCCCAATGCCAGAGAGACAGCGGTACTGATCAGGGTGATCTCTATCGTGAGCAGCAGGCCGCGTATCAGCCAGACACCGAAGACCTCCTCATAGGTGGGATTCATCTCCCAGAGGACGGCCCAGTGGAATTGATATCCGATATCGATATTCGTAAAGAAGAGGTATATGACAAGGGCTATCCCGGCGACTACCGCGAATTGCTGCACCGGGCGTTTCCAGGATTCCGTCATCGTTACATCCGCTCTCTCGTAGGTCAGGGCACAAAAACTGCGGCCGGGGTGTTCCCCGGGCCGCAGTCCTTGTTACTCAAAAAACACTAAGCCTTAGGGCCAAATCTCGATCTTTTCGGTCATCGGGAAGTAGTAAGGCGTATCGGAACCGTACCATTTGTTATATATCTTCATATAGGTTCCGTCCTTCCACATATCCTGAATCGCGAAATTGACGGCGTCACGCCAGTCGCTGTCGTTCTCCGGAAGTCCGATGCCATAGGGCTCGTCGCTGAAAAAGTCACCGACCA
>JAFCZZ010000023.1 GCA_019314085.1 Deltaproteobacteria bacterium
GGGTCGCCGTTTACATCCAGCACCAGAGAATAGGCCTGATCGAGAAGCTTCAGAGCATTATCAGGCTCCCCTTTTTCCCATAGGAGTTGGGCCTGTTCCAGAAAATCAAGGGCCTCATCCATGATTGCCTGCTGGTTATTCTGGCCGTTGTGCTTCCCATTCGTTTCTCCCTGGTCGGAGGTTTCCGTATCGGAATCCTCTGAAAGATCTTCTTGGGCAGGTTCAAGATCGCGGCTGTCCTGAGATCCCTGAGGAGATCGATCCGCCTGCCCTGCAGACCCCCCTTCCATCCGATCGGGGAGGGGCATCATGATGGATCCGTCCGGCGGAACGCATGAAGAGAGAAGCGCGGCAAGAAAGGCCGTTATTATGAGTCTTTTTAATACAAACATCCAATGACCCTCCCCCAAAACAGCATATAAAACCCCCTATATTGTGGTGTGCACATGTCTCGATCGTTTCATCGAGAAATACACCAAACGAGAAGCAGGGCCAAACGATCCGGCCTCTGCCCGCAATCAGCTTATCAGATACGCCTCTATAAAATCGTCTATGTCACCATCCAGCACCCGATCCACATTCCCCACCTCTCTGTTCGTCCTGTGATCCTTCACCATTTTGTAGGGATGAAGAATATAGGAGCGTATCTGGCTTCCCCATGCGATATTCTTCTTTGTCTTGTTGACCTCGTCCATCTCCTCGGCCTTCTTACGCAGTTCCTCTTCATAGAGGCGTGATTTCAAAACCTTAATGGCCACGGCCCTGTTCTTGTGCTGAGACCTCTCATTCTGGCACTGTACAACGATTCCTGTCGGTATATGGGTAATCCTGACAGCGGAATCGGTCTTGTTGACATGCTGTCCTCCGGCTCCGCTGGACCGGTAGGTGTCTACCCGCAGGTCGCTGTCATTAATTTCAACATCGATATCGTCAGAAACCTCAGGATATACAAAGACCGACGCAAATGACGTGTGTCTTCTCTTACCGGTATCAAAAGGGGATATACGCACAAGCCTGTGTATCCCGACCTCTGCCTTGGCGTATCCGTATGCATATCGTCCATCCACCGTCATGGTGACACTCTTAACACCCGCCTCGTCACCCGGCTGGAAGTCAATAATCTTTGTTTCAAAACCCTTTCGCTCGGACCATCTCAGATACATGCGCAGGAGCATCTGCGCCCAGTCCTGGGCCTCCGTGCCGCCGGCGCCGGCATGGATTGTCATGATGGCGTTACCCGGGTCCTCTTCACTACCCAGCATCATTCGGAATTCATCATTTCTGACTGAAGATTCGAGGTCTGTGATATCCCTTTCTATTTCTTCCTGGACATCCTCATCATCCTCATCGCATGCCATCTCAAAGAGCATCTCCAGATCCTGGAGGCTATTATTAAGATCGTGCCATCCACGTACCGTCTCTTCCGCCCTGCTCTTCTCCTTTACTATCTCCCTGGCAACTGCGGTATCATCCCAGAACCCCTCTTTAAGAGTCTGTTTTTCCAACTGCCCTATCTTTTCTTCGTTGGCATCTATGTCAAAGACAGCCCCTGAGATTGTCTATTCTTTTCTTGAGATTCTGTATCTTTTCTGAAACATCTGTAATCATCTGTTTTTCCTCCTCAAGCAAACTAGAGAGCCAATTAGCAGAAACCCGATACAGAAACAAGCAAATACGTTGCCGTATCGCGAATAAAAGGTCCTGTGGTGGGTGAACTTCACCGTACCGCTCAGTGTCTTCCTCTCAAAGAGATCCGTCCGGGATACAATCCTGCCGGCCGTGTTCACGATGGCACTTATCCCGGTATTTGCGGCCCGTATCATATAGGTTCGATTTTCTATCGCCCGGAAGATTCCCATTGTCAGATGCTGGTAAGGGGCAGAGGTATTTCCATACCACGCATCATTGGTTATATTGACGAGAAGCCCCGCGCCCTTCAGACGATATTCGCGAGCGATTTCAGGGAATATCCCTTCATAGCAGATAAGGGTTCCTATCTTGTTATCGCCCATCGGAAGGGGCGCAATCTCGCCACCCGGCTTAAAATCCCCGGCACCGATAACCAGCCTATCGATAAAGAAGAGTATCCTGCGCAGGGGAACATATTCGCCGAAGGGGACCAGGTGCACCTTGTCATATCTTCCGGAGACGGACCCGTCGGGCGCAAGAAGATAGGCGCTGTTGTGAAAGGAGATATTCCCCCCTTCCCTGTCGTAGGCCGGGGACCCGAACAGGAGCCAGGCACCTGTCTGTCGTACCATATCGATGATGTCCCTGGACCGTTCATCATAGTTCTGAAAGTAGAATGGCGCTGCCGTTTCGGGCCAGACGATCAGCGAGACGCCCCTCCCTGAGGCATCGGCGGAGAGCTGCCGGTATATGTCCATGGTTTCCGTCTGGAACTGCGGGCTCCACTTGACGGACTGGTCAATATTCCCCTGAACAAGCAAGACATTAACGGAATCAAGTCCCTCTTCAGCCCCCTTCAGGGTATCGATGCGGTATATCCCGTACCAAAAAACCAGCAGGATCAGAGCCACTCCGGCAATGATCTCGGGGAAAGGCAGTCTCCTTTTTCCCCCGGGCGCGGGAAAGAGGCCGCTCATACAGTCGTAGAGGATACAGTTCAGAAGGACTATCAGGAAGGTTATGCCGTAAACACCTGTAATATCAGCAATCTGTATCAGAGAGAGGTGCCCGTGTTGCGAATAGGCAAGGTCTTCCCACGGAAACCCGGAAAAGAGGTGGGCCTTCAGATACTCGAGGGAGGTCCAGAGAAGGGGCGCCATCAGCACTGCCCTTATCCCCCTCTTCCTGAAATAGACAACACCCACGCAGAAGAGCGCCGGATAGAGGCTCAGGTACATGACCAGCAGAAGCATGACCGAAACGCCGGCATAGAGGGGAAGGTGCCCATACCGTACGGCAACAAACACGATCCAGTACACCAGACCGGTATTATATACCAAACCCGCAACAAATCCCGTACGGAACGCGCCCGGAAGGTCTGTATCTCTGATAGCATACAGGAGCGGCACCAGCGCAATCCATATGAGAAGGCCCAAGTCCGCTTTGGGAAAGGACAGGCATACAAGGAGTCCGGAAAGCAGAGAGAATAACAGGTCTTTTTTATTCATCGTGTGCGCGCGTCTTTTCCTTTTTGGTGCCCGCCGTCGACTCCTCGGTTCTCTGTATCCGTACCTTTTTTATGCTTCTCTCGTCGGCTGCTTCGATCGTGATTTCGAGGTCTCCGTAGGTAAGGGTCTCGCCCGTAACGGGAATCTTCTTGATAAGGTAGAATATAAATCCCCCCAGTGTCTCAAACTGTCCCTCGGGAACCTCTATGCCGAAGTGCTCTTCAAATTCCTCGATATCGACCCTGCTGTCCACCAGAACATCGCCGCCGGGAAGTGTTGTAAACGGATTTTCCTCGATATCATGTTCATCATGAATCTCGCCGACGATCTCCTCTATCAGATCCTCCAGCGTCACAAGGCCGGAGGTTCCCCCATACTCGTCAATAACGATGGCCATATGCGATTTTTTTTCTTTGAGTTCGTGTAGAAGGAGGTGAATATTCTTGGTCTCCGGTATGTAATAGGTCTTTCTGAGGATTGAGGTGATGTCTTCCCTCCGGAAGGGCTTCGACCAGAACCTCAGCAGGTCCTTCACATTTAATATCCCAACGATATTGTCGATATTCTCATTGTAAAGGGGCATCCTCGTATGCCCATGTTTCAGAACAAGGGCCAATACATCCTCTATGGTTGAGCTGTCGTTCACGGCAACTATCTCAGTCCGGGGTATCATTACCTCCCTGGTCACCGTCTCGCGCAACTCAAGGATGCTCTGGATCATCTCACCCGACTGCCTGTCGATGAGACCATCCTCTTCACCCGAGTCGATAATGGATTGTATCTTCTTCTCCAGTATCGTCAGACCCCGCTTCCCGGCCATGGCCGGGAAAAGCCAACCGATCCATTTTCTGATTCTCTCCGGAAAAATGTTTTGCCCCCCCATTCGGTTGATATTCGGAAATAACAAAGGGTATATTTCTATAATCCCCTCAGATATTCAGGTGTAAGCACCTTTTTGTTCGAGGACGTAATAACCTGTTGTATCAGCCTCACCGTCTCGTCCTTTTCCTGAGGCATCCTGGCGCGTATCGGCAGATAATTTGAGGCATGATTCGAGGTAAAGAAACAGTCGGTAAAATTGGATTGTGCTACCATAACCCCCAGTTCTTCAAGAAATCCGAATGTGTCGGGCAGTTCGAACCTCCCTGACACCTGCTCTTCATACAGGGCGGTACCCGGAACGACCATCACGGTAAGCGCCCCCACATAATCGGGGTCGATCTCCGTCAGTACCCGGGCCGTATCCCGGGCATGTTCCATGCCCCGCGCCTTCCCTCCGATTCCCAAGAGCACCGTGACGGAGAGCGTGATGCCGGCCTCCTTGATCTTTTGACCGGCTTCAATCATTTGAAGAGAATTCGCCCCCTTTTCTATCTCCTGAAGGATATCGTCATTCCCCGTCTCCAGTCCCAGATACGCTATCTTTACACCCAGATCTCGCAGCTGCGCAAGTTCTTCAGGCGTCTTACGCAGGATGCTCTTCGCGTTCGCGTAGAGTCCTATTCTTTGTACGCCCTTGATATGTGTGTTGATGGATTCAAGGACAGGCACCAGCTTCCTCATGGGAAGAATCAGCGCGTCTCCATCGCAGAGGAAGATCTTTTCTATATAGCCGTATCCGGAGGCCTCTATGATATCTTCCTCAATCTCGTCAAAGGTCTTGATCCGGAATTTTTCTCCCTTGTAAGTCGGGCAAAATGTGCATTTGTTGTGTGAGCAACCGACGCTGATCTGTAACAGAAGGCTCCTCGCCTCACTCGGGGGCCTTATTACCATCCCTTCATATTTCATTAGTACCCTTTGTATCCCTCCTCTAAAATATAACGACCGCGTAAAGTGCTTAAAGGTGCCGGGCAGGCTTGGCTCATCACCTGTTGCTTCGCAGGAAGTCTTTGTATTCGTTCTGAGTTGCCTTTCGTTCACAAACCCACTGGTGATTAATATAATACGCCCGAGGAAAAGGCAAGGCACAAAAGTTTTTTGTGGAGAGATAAGAGTAAAATTATACGATTTTATAAACAATTGAGGCACTTTTCTCTTGACGGGTGATGTGACATGGGTATAAATTCACATCGGTAGGCGCTGTGAGGGGAACAATGCGCCCGTTAATTTCAAAAAAGGGGGATGGGGGTCTTGGCAAGTGGAATCGTAAAGTGGTTTAATGAGAAGAAGGGCTTCGGGTTTATTCAGCAGGAAGATGGTCAGGATTTATTCGTTCATTATTCTTCGATCAACATGGACGGTTTCAAAACGCTTATCGAGGGAGACGAAGTGATCTTTGACGTGGAGGAAACCGACCGAGGGTTTCAGGCAAAGAATGTAACGAGACCCTAGAAAAATAAGGGCTTAATTCACACAGGCATCACAAATAGTACGTTTCGGTATCGATACCTACAGCTGGTCGTATAAATGGGCTGGTATACCCAAAAGGGGACAAACTGCTTTGAGTCGAGTTGCTGTGCTTGAGTAGTTCTGTCCCCTGACTGTTTCAAGGAAGGAAGTTGTAGATAGTGGTTAAATCTCTGAATGATCTGCACCCGGAAGAAAGCGGCATCGTATATGAAATCAAGGGCGGGCAGGGGTTGAGCAATCGCCTGAACGCTCTGGGGATCAGAACCGGGAAAAAAATAACCAAGATCAATTCCATGTTGTTGCGTGGGCCTGTTACCATCTGGATAGACCGGACAAGAGTGGCCATCGGATTCGGTATGGCCGCCAAGATATTTGTTGAAGTGGACAAGCGTCTATGATGAAGATCCTGCTCATGGGCAACCCGAATGTCGGCAAAAGTGTCATCTTTTCCCGGCTCACCGGGGTGCGTGTGGTATCTTCCAATTATCCGGGGACAACGGTCAACTATACAAGTGGTTTCATGAAGATAGACGGTCGACAGGTTGAAATCATCGATGTTCCCGGCACCTATACCCTTGAACCCACCTGTGAAGCGGAAAAGATTGCCGCTAAAATGCTCAGGACGGGCGACATTGTCATCAATGTTGTTGACGCAACAAACCTCGAAAGAAATTTCTATCTGACGCTGCAGTTGATGGAAATGAATATCCCCATGATAGTCGCATTGAATCTGTGGGATGACACACGACATCGCGGGATAGAGATCAATCTTGAAAAATTAAGAGAGATTCTCAAGGTGCCGGTTATCCCCTCATCCGGTCTGACTGGTGAGGGAATCAAGGAACTGGTAACCCATATCCCTCAAGCCCTATCCCCCCCTTCTCAGGCGAGGAGTCGCGATGAACGATGGTCTTCTATCGGCAGCATAACGGATCAGGTACAACAGATATCACACCGTCACCACCGATGGTTTGAACGCTTGGAGGACGCGAGTGTAAAACCCAAGACGGGTCTGCTGATAGCCGCGGCAGTGTTGACGGGCTCCTTTATGGTGATACGGTTCATCGGCGAATTCCTGATCAACCATCTGCTCGATCCCCTGTTTCAGGCCCTCTGGCTGCCGGTATTGATGAAACTGAGCACGTTTATGGGAGCGAGCGGCCTCCTGCATGATGTCATCGTGGGAAAGCTGATGAACGGAGAAATCGATTTTGTCGAGTCCTTCGGAATGCTCAGTAGCGGCCTGTATGTGCCCTTCGCCATGGTGCTTCCCTATATCATATCGTTCTACCTGATCCTGGGGATTCTCGAAGATACGGGGTATCTGCCACGCCTGGCGGTCCTTCTTGACACCACCATGCATAAGATCGGACTGCATGGTTTTGCCATTATACCGGCCCTGCTGGGATTCGGGTGCAGTGTACCGGCAGTCATGGCAACACGCGTCCTCGAGAGCAGAAGGGAACGGTTCATAGCGGCAACCCTGGTATGCATAGCCATACCGTGCGCCTCCGCGCAGGCGATGATATTCGGTCTGGTTGGAAAATACGGTGGGCAATATGTGGCACTTGTCTATGGGACACTCTTTGCAGTGTGGATCATCTTGGGGTTGCTTCTCAATCGCCTCCTTAAGGGATTCAGCCCCGAGCTCCTTATCGAAATACCTCCCTACCGAATCCCCCCTTGGGGTGCAATCATACAAAAGCTATGGGGGAGGACACGCGGTTTTCTTATGGAGGCCGTTCCCATAATTCTAGCCGCCGTTCTAGTTATCAACATATTGTTTGTCCTTGGGATATTTGACTATATAGCCGCTTTCACCGCACCTGTCATAACGGGTATCTTGGGCCTTCCCGAAGAATCGGTGACGGCAGTTGTTATCGGCCTGCTTCGCAAGGATGCCGCTCTCGGCATGCTGGCATTATCGGCAATGACGGCCAAGCAGATGGTTATCGGCAGCGTCGTCCTGACCATGTTTTTCCCCTGCATCGCCACGTTTGTTGTCCTGCTCAGAGAGCTCGGTCTGAAGGATTTTCTAAAATCGGCCGCCATAATGCTTGTATCCTCCGTTATGGCCGGGGGGATATTGAATGCGGTACTGTAACTGATCGGGCCTGCGAGTTGTGAAGGTTCTTGCTGTATGATAAACCTTGCGGCGATCACACAAGACACCCCCCCTTCGACAATTATGTCGATCTTCGCTCAAGGGTTCCGCATGCGATCCTGCCGTTTTTTCGTTATTTTCACCGCACCCTGTTTGATTTCGACGTTTTTTTCCCCCGCTTTGCATAAATAAAAGGGCAGCCATCGGCATCCAGGAAATAAAAGCACCGATATTATAAGTACTTGAATAAAACTTACCTTTTTATTTTTGCTGGTACATAAATTGCTTTCTTAAAAAGACAAGCGAGTCGAAAGAAACATCCTCCGATTCGAGCTTAAACCCTAAGAGAGCCGATCAAGGTGCCTAGTCCCCATCTTGATTGGCACATAACCTCCTTTCCGGGAAGCTTACAAGCTTCCCGGTTTTTCATCACCCCCTGCACCCGAGAGAAAAAGTAGAACTGTAGCACGGTATCATACCCTGTTGCTTTTGAGGGCGCCTGACTGTATATGATAAGAAATATTGGATGTTGAGACACCACTAGATGATGAGGTCCAGAATGAAACAGGAGAGAACATTAGGAGAGGGAGTCCATATCATAGGGGGACCCGGCATCACGCATGCCGCGGACGCGGCCTCCTTCATCATTGAATGTGGCGAAGATCTCGTCATGATCGATTCGGGAGCGGGTGAAACAGCGCATCTCCTCGTGGATAACATAGAGGACCTGGGGCTGGACCCGGAAAGCCTCTCAACGCTGATTCTCACCCACTGCCACATAGACCATATCGGTTCGGCGCCCTATTTCACCGAAAGATACGCCTGTACGCTGGTCACCCATGATCTGGATGCAAACGTTGTGGAGAGCGGCGACCCGGTGGCAACCGCCGCCAATCTGTACGGAACAACCTTTCCCCCAACGCACATCGACACACGGCTTACCGGTGAGCAGGGAACCCTTTTTTTCGGGAAGGAACAGATCCACTGGATACACACCCCCGGGCACACACCCGGCTCGTTGAGCCTCTATTGCGACCGGGGAGGCAAGCGCATCTTATTCGGGCAGGATATACATGGCCCCTTTCTTCCCGCCTTCGGTTCCGATATCGGCGCATGGAAGCGGGCGATGATGAAACTGCTCGACCTGGAGGCCGATATCCTCTGCGAGGGACATTTCGGTATCTTCCGCTCGAGAGAACGAGTCAGATCATACATCATGGACTATCTGACGTGCCACTGAAGGCGGCAAAGCCATCCTCAGACACTCCATCAGGAACATACAATGCCTGCGAGATTCCTGTCCGTTAAAAACAGCCTGGCATTTTCTTCCCCTATCTGCTAGAAGAGCCCTCGTGAAGGGGGATCTTTATGCAAATACCGGCGCGACATGAGTGTTATCGCATCATGCACACGATGGAGATGTTGGATAATATCGCAGCCCATTCTCTTCAGGTCTGCCGCGTAGCCCTCTTCCTATCGGATGCACTGGAGGCGGATCTCAATCCGGATCTCGTCCAGGCTTCAGCACTCCTCCACGATATCACCAAGACGAGGGGAATACAGACCCAGGAAAATCACGCGCAGACCGGGAAACAACTTCTCATTGATCTGGGGTATCCCGAGGTTGGAGCCATCGTCGGGCAACATGTACTTCTGGATGAGTATTTTGTCTCCAATACCCCGACGGAAGCAGAGGTGGTCAATTACGCCGACAAACGGGTCGTTCACGACGCAGTGACAACCCTCGCGCGGCGGATAGAGTATATTATAGGGCGGTATGGAACAGATCCCGGCCGCAGGAAATACATCCACCTGCTCGGAGAAAAAACAAAGGATCTGGAGGAGCATCTGTTCCGTTTCTGCCCCTTTTCTCCCGTAGAGATGGAAAAACTTCTCGGACCTGATACCTGTTCCGAGAAGTTTTTGGAATACAGCAGAATAAATGGCATCGACAGGACCGTTGAGGGGCACTAGTTGATTTTTTATGGGGCAGTTTACCTCGAAACCCTTGACAAAACGGTACCGGGGGCATAAGTAACGGTGGGTATCTACAGGGTTTGAATCATTAAGACCCGAGAATGTTCGAGAACAGGTAATCTCAAGACATCATGGCCATGAAACCGAAAAAAGGCAGGATCGTAATCGACAGCAGCCTCTGCAAGGGCTGCTATCTATGCATATCGGCATGCCCGAACGAATGCATCGTCATCTCCAAGGAATCAAATGAAAAGGGGTATCACCCGGCCGAATTCACGGGGACAAAGGACGGTGGGGATCGCGCATGTACGGGGTGCGCCCTCTGCGCGGTTATCTGCCCGGATATCGCAATAGAGGTCTATCGTGGATAAGAAACTGCTGATGAGAGGAAGTCAGGTAATCGGTGAGGCGGCCATACGCGCCGGATGCCGTTTTTACGCGGGCTATCCCATAACACCTCAGAACGAGCTGCCTGAATTCATGTCCGGCGCAATGTCCGGCCTGGAAGACGGCACCTTTATCCAGGCAGAAAGTGAGATCGCCGCCATCAATATGGTGATCGGAGCATCCATGGCAGGGGCACGGGCGATGACCAGCTCATCCAGCCCGGGGATAAGTCTCAAACAGGAAGGGATATCCTTTCTGGCGGCACTGGAGCTTCCCGCAGTCATTGTGAATGTTATGAGGGGCGGCCCCGGCCTCGGGAATATAGCACCCTCGCAGGGGGATTATTTCCAGGCCACCCGGGGCGGAGGACACGGTGACTATCGTTCCATAGTCCTTGCTCCCGCGCACGGCCAGGAACTGGCCGATCTTACCAGGGAGGCCTTTGAATGCGCTGACAGATACCGGACACCCGTCATGATACTGGCCGACGGAATGATGGGCCAGATGATGGAACCCGTTGTCTTTCCCGATCCCGTTGCTCCGACCGCACTGCCCACCAAACCATGGGTCCTGGATGGGGCGCAGGACAGACCGAGCAGGATAATCAAGTCACTGATCCTCGACACGGTGGAGATGGAGGAGCACAACTGGAAACTTGCACGGAAGTACAAGATCATCTCGGGTGAAATCCCTCGTGCGGAAACGTATATGACGGAAGATGCCCGGTTTGTGGTCATAGCCTACGGGACTGCCGCGCGAATAGCCAGGGGCGGCATCAAGAGGGCCCGCGAGATGGGGCTCAAGGTGGGGCTTCTGCGGCCGATAACCCTGTGGCCCTTTCCCGATCGCGCTATCAGGGAAATGAGCAGACTGGTCAAGGATTTCATGGTTTTTGAGATGAATACCGGTCAGATGATTGACGATGTGCGGCTCTCCCTGGAGGGGAGAAGCAACGTGCACTTCTACGGTCGGCCGGGGGGGATTATTCCCACCCCCGATGAGGTGGGCAAGGCAATCAGCAGCCTGTATTACCGACAGCACCTGGAAGAGGATTAATCCATGGAAGAACTTGTCTTTACCAGACCACGATACATAAAAGAGGCACCCTTCCACTACTGTCCCGGATGCGGGCACAGCATTATTCACCGGCTGGTGGCCGAGGTTATCGAGGAACTTGAGATAGGAGAGAGAACGATTGGTGTTCCGCCGGCCGGCTGCGCGGTCCTCGCCTATGACTATTTCGACGTGGACATGGGGGAGGCCCCCCACGGAAGGGGCGCGGCAGTGGCCACCGGTATAAAACGTATCCTCCCGGACAGGATCGTCTTTTCCTATCAGGGTGACGGGGATATCGCCGCCATCGGAACCGCCGAAACCATCCATGCAGCAAACAGAGGTGAAAATATTACCGTCATTTTTGTTAACAACAATTGCTACGGGATGACGGGAGGGCAGATGGCTCCCACAACTCTGCTCGACCAGAAATCCACCACAACGCCGGGTGGTCGTGACAAAAATCGTGACGGGGCTCCTATCGATCTGAGCGAAATGATCGCACTAACCAAGGGCTCCGTCTATATAGAAAGGACCGCGGTGAATTCCACACGGAACATACGAAAGACAAAGAAGGCCATTTTCTTTCCCCCTGCCCTACCAACTGGAAGATGTCCCCGCTGGATGCGTGCCGGTGGATCGGTGAAGATGTTATGCAGACCTTCCCCCTCAAGGTCATAAAGGACGAAATAGGTTAAATGGGATTGGTTCGTATGAAAAAGACCGTCTTTGCCGGATTCGGGGGACAGGGCGTCCTGATGATGGGCTATGTCTTCGCGGTGGCAGCAATGCGAGACGGCAGAGAGGTAACCTATCTGCCCGCCTATGGCGCGGAGATGCGTGGCGGCACCGCAAATTGCACGGTCGTTGTCTCGGATGAGGAGATCTTCTCCCCCGTGTCATCATCCCCCGATTTCGCGGTCATTATGAACAAGCCCTCTCTGCTGAAATATGAGGGGGTAATGAACGAGGGCGGCACCATTCTTCTCAATTCGGATCATGTCAGCAGAGAACTGACCAGGGATGACCTGACCGCCATACGGGTACCTGCCGTCAAGATCGCGAAGGAACTGGGGAGTGAACGTACCGTCAACATGATCATGCTGGGGGCATTTGCGGCCCATACCGGGATAACATCCCTTGACTCGATCATGAATGGGCTCTCCGAGATCGTGAAAGACACCAAGGCCTCCATCATGAAGCTGAACCGCAAGGGCTTGGACAGGGGTGCCGAATACATTCTGAAGGGGGATTCGCGGTGAATACGGTAAAACAGATCGAACTCTGGCTGAAAAACATACCGGGGCAGCTCTCCGATGTCAGCGACATACTGAGTGATAACAGGGTCAACATACTGGCCTGTAGCTATGCGACAAGACGGGTAGAGGAAGGTCTTTTTTATTTTGTTGCCAACGACCCCAACAAGGCGGTGAATATTTTGAAATCGGCGGGGTATAAGATAAAGACAAAACAGGTCATAGCATGCGAGATACCGAATCATCCGGGGGGTATTAATGTCGTCTTAAAGCTGTTAAAAAAGGCACATATCAATCTTGATTACATATACCCCTGCATGGGAACGGGGCTTACCTCCGTTGTCATACTGGGCCTGGGCCCGGTCAAGAAGGCCTTGAAGATTATGGAAGATAACTGGATAAAGGTATGGGGTTCCGATCTCTATCATATATGATCGCTCATACCATCCATCTGCCAAGAGAAAGGGGCCAGACAGTTCCGCTCTGCACGACCGCAAGAAACATGAAGCTTCGCTTCATTGTATCCTTTCGATCGTGAGTTCCCCCGCAGTGGCAGGACCCCAGAAATTTTATTCCATTTCCCTGCAAATGTAACCCCAAAACCCTTTACAAGAAACTCGGTCGGTGCTACCCTCATAAAATT